>CAIOOC010000059.1 GCA_903859795.1 uncultured Bacteroidia bacterium | reverse complement strand
CGACGCTACAATCCTGTCAGTTAAGAAGATAGCTTCTTCTGGACAGGCATCTTCACAATCTCCGCAGAAAATACAACGGAGCATATTGATTTCATAAACAGCTGCATATTTTTCTTCACGGTAAAGATGTTCTTCTCCGGGTTTACGTTCTGCAGCTTTCATTGTAATGGCTTCGGCCGGACAGGCAACCGCACATAATCCACAGGCAGTACAACGCTCCCGCCCCTGATCATCCCGCTTTAGCACATGTTGACCACGGTAAACCTTACTGAATTCACGTTTTTGTTCGGGGTAATTTATTGTGGTCTTCTTCTTGAAAAAATGGCTTATCGTGATGGACATACCTTTGAAAATGGCAGGAATATAGATCCTTTCCATAAAGGTCATCTTTTTGTCCGAAACCATTACTGATCTGTTTGTTAAACTTTGCATGGCTCTCGGATTATTTTAGTTCAGTAAAGAAATAGTAAATTCCGGTAACGAAGATATTGAACATGGCTATTGGAATCAAACCCTTCCAGCCCAGGCTCATAAGCTGATCGTAACGGAACCGGGGTAATGTCCATCGGATCCACATGAAAAGAAAGATCATCGCGAAGATCTTCATGAAGAAAAATGCGGTTCCAAGCAACGTAACTGCATTTTGGGAAAACCCAAGCTGATCAATAAATGGCATATTGTAGCCGCCGAAATACAAAGTCGCCACCACTGCAGATGAGATAAACATATTGATATATTCTGCAAAGAGGTAAAATCCAAGTTTCATTGAACTATATTCGGTATGGTAACCGCCAATAAGTTCGGTTTCACATTCGGGAAGATCAAATGGTGCACGGTTAGTTTCGGCAAAGGCACAGGTTATAAAGATGAAAAATCCCAGCGGCTGGTAAAAGATATTCCAGTGCATACCATGTTGCTGGGCAACGATGTCGTGCAGGCTTAGTGAGCCGGTTGTAAGAACCAGCGCAATAATAGACATCCCCATTGCTAGTTCGTAACTAATCATCTGCGAAGCTGCGCGGATTGCACCCAGAAGGGCATATTTGTTGTTCGAAGCCCATCCCCCGATCATAATACCGTAAACGCCGATGGAGACCATCGCAAAAACGTACAGAATTCCAATGTTCAAATCGGCGACCTGCAAGGAAAATTCACGTCCTCCAATCGTAATTGTTCCACCCCACGGAATAACCACGCCGGTAAGCAGTGCAGTAGTCATCGCGATTGAAGGTCCGATGATAAAGAGCTTTTTATTTGCAGTAAGGGGGATAATCTCCTCCTTCATAAACATTTTCAGACCGTCGGCCAAGGGCTGTAACAACCCAAAAGGGCCGGCACGGTTAGGTCCCCGACGATCCTGCATAAACGCGGCCACTTTTCGTTCACCATATGTCGAATACATCGCAATGATCAGGGTGACCGCGAAAATGATGATCAAAAAAATAGTCTTAAAAATTAGTTCTGTCCAATCCATATCAAATGGTTACTTAAGGCCCGGATATCCGGGCTAATATACTGAATTAATGTACGTTATTTCAAAACTCGAAGTGCGTCACCCGAATTTGTCTGATAATGATTCTGAGATATTACCGAATGACGCTCAATTGTCCGGGCCCCTTCGATATTCCAGTCTTTTACCTCTTTGGTTTCAAAGCGGCAATCGTTGCAGATAAACTCCTCCACTTCGCCATATTTATCTTTTCTTCCGGTTACCCGAAGCAACTCCTCCCCCTTCATCCACAAAACCACTTTTCCACTGCATTTTGCACATTCCCTGTGCGCATCAAAAGGTTTTGTAAACCAAACGCGGCTCTTAAACCGAAAGGTATTGTCTGTCAAGGCACCAACGGGGCAAACATCGATCATGTTGCCTGAGAAATCGTTGTCAACAGCCTTGAGAATATGGGTGCTGATCTCGGAATGGTCGCCTCGTCCCAAAACACCGTGCACGCGCTTATCTGTGAGTTGGTCGGCAACCATCACACAACGGTAGCAGAGGATACAGCGGTTCATATTCAGTTTGATCTTATCTCCAATGTCAATAGGTTTAAAAGTTCTTCGTTCTTCTACAGTCCTGGTTTCTTCAAGACCATGCACATATGAGAGATCCTGCAGGTGACATTCACCTGCCTGATCGCAAACCGGGCAATCGAGAGGATGGTTCACCAGGAGAAATTCTGTGATTGCAGCCCTGCTTTCCATTGCCTCCGGAGAGGTAATATTTTGCACGATCATACCATCCTGAACCAGTGTACGGCACGAAGCCACGAGTTTTGGCATAGGCCGGGGATCTTTAGCAGATCCTGCGGCAACTTTTACAAGACAGGTGCGGCATTTCCCTCCACTCCCCTCGAGCTTTGAATAATAGCACATGGCCGGAGGTACCACGCTCCCGCCAATCTGACGTGCAGCATTCATGATTGTAGTTCCGGCTTCTACCTCCACCACTATATTATCGATTGTTACCTTTAAAAGGGGCATTTTTGTAATTTTACGTGTTCTTCAAATTCTTCACGGAAATGACGGATCGCACTTGCAACAGGCCATGCAGCCGCATCACCAAGAGGGCAAATTGTGTTTCCTTCAACATGCTTTGCGATATCCACAAGCAGGTCGATATCTTTCATCGTACCCTGTCCGTTTTCAATCCGGGTTAATATTTTTTCCATCCAGCTGGTTCCCTCACGGCAGGGGCTGCATTGTCCGCATGACTCATGGCGGTAAAACCGCGCAAAGGTGAGCAGGTTTTTAACGATGCAGGTGGTGTGATCCATCACAATAAATCCTCCCGAACCAAGCATTGTACCCGTCTGGAAACCACCATCTGACAACGATTCATAACTCATCAGCCGGGGTTGCCCAGCAGCAGTCTTAAGGGTTAAATCAGCCGGAAGGATTGGCACGGAAGAGCCTCCGGCAACAACTGCCTTGAGCTTGTTCCCGTTCCTGATTCCGCCGCAGTACTCATCACTATAAATAAACTCCTCCACCGGAAGTCCGAGTTCAATCTCGTAAATGCCCGGCTTATTGATGTGTCCGCAAGCAGAGATTAGCTTTGTCCCTTTGCTGTTCCCAATTCCAATAGCCGAGTATGCCTCACTTCCGTTGTTCACTATCCAAGGAAGGGCGGCTATTGTTTCAACATTGTTTACAACGGTCGGGCTGCCATATAATCCGACAATTGCAGGAAAGGGTGGTTTGATCCTCGGATTTCCCCGCTTCCCTTCCAGCGATTCCAGCAGTGCTGTCTCTTCACCACAAATATAGGCGCCTGCTCCGGGATGGCAATATAGGTCGAGTGAGTACCCCGATCCGAGGATGTTTTCCCCGAGGAAACCATTTTTATAGGCTTCCTGAATTGCTTTCTCAATAATATTAAGTACATAAAAAAGCTCACCACGGATATAGATATAAGCGGTATTTGCACCCAGTGCATACGATCCAAGAATCATCCCCTCGATAAGCTGATGCGGATTAAGCGTACCTATATGTCTGTCTTTAAATGTTCCCGGTTCACTTTCATCATAATTGCAAACGAGATATTTCGCTTTCGTGCTCTGCTTATCAATAAAGCTCCATTTCAT
>CAIOOC010000058.1 GCA_903859795.1 uncultured Bacteroidia bacterium | reverse complement strand
TTTCAATTATTTTATTCTATATGTGAGTAAAATAATTAAGTAATATGTTTTCTATGTATAAAAAAGGCATCAATAATATCTATCCAGAAAAACAACCGATTATTCTTTCTGACCTAGCCAAGCTGATCCGGAATAATCCAGCTCTTGAAAAAATTAATCAAATAAGGCAGATGCGTGAAAATGGTGATCAAACGTATAAACAGATGAAACGCACCTTAGAGTACATTACACCCAATTGCGTGGTAAAAAAACGCAACTTGAAAGATGATTCTGAATTTGACACGAATTTTATCAACTTCTCAGGCTACATTTATTTTGACTTCGATATATCTGACGCAGTTCAATTTAAACAAGAATTTATTCGCAAATTTCAGCATATAGTATCGTTGGTATGTATTTCTTCCGGTGGTGGCGGTATATCAGTCCTGGTAAAAGTCAACACCAATCTTACCAAAGATAATTTCAATTCAGTTTGGGAATATATTGCATTTGAAGTTTTCGTTGACGAACCAGTAGATACCAAGACTAAAGATATTGGACGAGCCTGGTTTATATCATCAGATCCAGATGTGTTTATTGATTACGAAAATGAATTAGTAATCAATCCAGCTGATTTAAAGGAATATGAAGACATAAATTCTATTCCAAAAGGTACAAATCAGTGTATATCCTCCCATGAGATTTATAATACACCTTCATGTACTTTCCCCTATCAATTATTACATTACCAAGAAATCAAAAAGGTTATTGTAACCACGCCTATTGATTCAAAGAATCCAGTCGTTGATTTTCATCCAATGGATTTCCTGGAAGTTAAGTGCCCTAAACTAATAAGTGATGGTACCAAAAACAAATTTTATTCTTCTTGTATTCACCGATTAGTGTATTTGAATCCGGGTATAGATCCAAGTTATTTGTATTCATATATTTTTTACACCAATCAATACAGAGCTGAACCACCAATGGAATCAAGGTCACTGAATAGATTGTTTGAATATGTTTATGGTCAGACACAACAAGATGGTTATTCCTTTATAAATCATAGAATCAAGAATTTCCATCTAAATAAATCGGTAACCCTTTCAAGGGAGGATAAAATAACGATAATGAATAAGTGTAATGGTAAGGTCAGGAGTAACAAATCAATACTTAAAATTCTGGAAGCAAAAGCAGAATTAAGATCACTAAATCAAAAGGTTACTCAGAATAAAATAGTTGAAATCAGTGGCTTAGGAATTCAAACCGTGAAGAAATACTATTGGGTTGAAGATACATGTGATATAAGTACACTGGTAGATGATATAAACTGTCAATACTCAAATAATACGGGTATACCAATTGATTACCGCACTGGGTTTACATCTACTAGTACAGACAGTCTATTTGATGATAAAGATCCTGGTGTTAAATATTGACGATATCAACCTGCCTGAAATATCAATAGTGTCACTCAACGACACCACTTCATCGAAACAGTAAGACCCTATTCACTAGTGGGTATTTCCCTCAATCATCTTTGAACATCAAATCTATATTGAATGAATATAAATAGCAATTAATAGCTAAAAGACTGCACTTTTTATAAACTTCTTGAAAAATCAGGTATACATATAGAAATATAAAAATTCTAAAAAATAACAATTATGGAACAAAATTATTCTAACTCGGAAATTCAAAATCCTGTCAATGACAACAAATTTCGCAAAGTATTACCATTACATCTTGCTGTATCCCAAAATGATATGGTAAGGATTAGAGTGGATTTGCCGGTTAAATTGACCACCCCACGCCGTTTTATATTGACCACCCTGCGCCGGTGTAAATTGACCACCTATTTTTGAGAGTTATAAGAACGACCATCTCCTTATCTTGATTAG
>CAIOOC010000057.1 GCA_903859795.1 uncultured Bacteroidia bacterium | reverse complement strand
ATGCCTGTACAATAACTATACGGCAACTGTTACTTCTCAGGAAGTGCCTTTTAACGGCGAAATGGTTGAAACTGATCAATCGTTTTTTAATATTTTTTCGGCTCAGTTTCTCTTAGGCGATCCAGGGACTTCGTTAGTCAATTTGCACGATGTAGTACTGACAAGGAGTTTTGCAGAGAAAATATTTGGAAATGAAAATCCCCTCGGGAAAACTCTTATTGCAGAATACAGGGAGCCGCTTATGGTTACAGGCGTGATAAAAGACTTGTCTGAAAAATCGAGTATCAAAGGCGATTTTTTCACTAATTCCAAACTAAAGATTATTTACGAAGGGAGCAGTGACGGAGAGGGGAATAATGTTAATTATTTCAGACTGTTCATTTTGTTAAAAAATAGCGGGAGCAGGGCAGGTCTTGAAGCACTCTTAACCAAAGAGATCAGTTCAATAAAATACAAAGTTGGTTATAAGATCGATAAGATTAACCTTGTCCCTTTCAAAGATTCCTACTTTCTCCAGGGGATTGAAAGCAGTCAGACACTTCATGCGAATCTTAAAATTATCAGAATCCTGTCGGTGATATGCATTATTATAATTCTGCTGGCCGTATTCAATTATATTAATCTTGCAACGGCAACATATTCTGATAGGCTCAAAGAAATTGGAATTAAAAAGGTTGCAGGATCGAATCGCGGACAAATTTTTTCGCAGTTTATGGCTGAATCCTTTCTTGTCTGTATTATCTCCTTCCTTCTGGCGATTCAGTTATCATCCATGTGGATTCCATTTTTTGAAGAGTTCCTCGACAGTAAGGTTGAAATGAAGGAGCTGTTCAGGTCAATCTGGTTAGTTTGGATCATTTTAGGTGTCTTTGTAATATCTTTTATATCAGGAATATATCCTGCATTGTCAATTTCCCGGCATAAACCGATTGACATCCTGAACAAAAATGCATCAGGGAAGAGGGGCACAATTGGATTCAGGGCGCTACTTAATATAATTCAATATGCTGTTTCGGTGCTGCTCATTATTATATTAATTACCCTAACCAGACAGATAGAATATGTGAGGACAAAGGATTTTGGATTTGACACCGACAAGTTATTAAGCGTCAATGTGCACTGGCAGCTGAATGATAAAGTCGGGAGAATACGTGACCAGCTTTTAAAAGAACCGGCTATTTCCGATGTATGCTTCTCTCATGGAACACCGGGGAGCATCTACCTTACTTCTTCATGGAATGAGCTTGGTAAAGAAGACGCTATAATCAATGAACTTAATGTCGATACCTCATTTCTCAAAGTCTTCAGAATACCTTTAAAAGCTGGAAGAGAGCTTCGTCCTTCCGATTTTAACAAATCCTGTTACATAAATGAAACAGCTTATAAATTAACAGGATGGACATCCTTTGAAGGTAAAAATTATCATGGCATGGAGATTGTCGGGATTCTGAAAGATTTCCATTTTGCCAATATGTACAGCCGGATTGAACCAATTGTGATACCAATCTCTTCCCAGATGGGCATTTCGCATCTTACAATAAGGGTAAATCAGGCAAACCTAAGCAGGGTCATCGCAGCTTTGCAGAAAACCTGGAAAGAGGTATGTCCGGGACATGAATTAAAATACCGCCTCTATGATGAATGGCTCAACTCAATGTATAGAGGAGAAGAGAGGCTGGTTTCAGCAATTCGTCTTTCAGCCCTGCTCGCTATTATGATATCCTGTTTAGGGATACTGGGGCTGGCGGAATACACAATTAAAAAACGAACAAAGGAGATCGGACTCAGGAAAGTTAACGGCGCATCCATTTTAAACATTCTGATACTGCTTAATAATGATTTTTTCAGATTGGTAGTTGCCGGATTTGTAATAGCCTGTCCTGTTGCTTATTATCTAATGCATAAGTGGCTTGAGAATTTCGCCTATAAAACAAACCTAAGCATTTGGATATTTTGTTTAGGAGGGGTACTGGCGCTTATCATAGCCGTTTTGACGGTAAGCTGGCAGAGTTGGAGGGCATCAACACGAAATCCTGTTGAAGCTTTGAGATATGAATAATTTTCACCCTCCCAAACCCCCAAGGGGGCTTTGGTATGAGAATGAAATTGTTAATGGACGAAGTAAAAAGAAACAATGAGACGGATTTTAAGTCCCCCTTGGAGGATTTAGGGGGAACTCACTGGCAGAGCTAGTTGGCAGCAATAAAACCCGAAAACTGAAACAATGTAAATCAGAAGACAGAAGTCCGTAGTCCGAAGTCCGAAGTCCGAAAAAGCAATCTATACTAAATGAAAAATCTGATAAAAGTAATTCTTCTGGCTGCCTTGTTGACCCCAAACATCTCCTGCCGCCATAATCGTTTGAAAGTTAATGAGAAAGAGCTTCGCAATGTTATAGTGACCGAGGAAAAAGAGGCATCGGAAAAAGCAGCCAATGAAAAAAAGCTGGCTGATTCACTGAAAGGGCGCCAGCCTACCTTAAGGTTCCGTGAAAAGCGCTCTGTGGATCCTTCTCATTTGCCCCTGATAATTGATATAGTGGGAAGTCT
Organism: uncultured Bacteroidia bacterium; assembly: GCA_903859795.1. Taxonomy (GTDB): domain Bacteria; phylum Bacteroidota; class Bacteroidia; order Bacteroidales; family Prolixibacteraceae; genus JAAFHB01. The sequence continues at coordinate 1,277 of CAIOOC010000057.1, read as the reverse complement.
TAATAATGTTAAAGAGATCAAATTATCAGATGTGGCAGGAGGCGTTAGCTATGTTCCCATGGAATCTGTACCAGACTCAACGATACCATCAGACCTTAAATACAGCTATCAATTGATGGACAATTATATTGTTGCTGTTAATTTATATGGAATCCACCTCTTCACAAGGGACGGAAAATATTTACGCTCCGTTGTGAAGAACCATTTTTCAGGAGTAAAGGTAATGTCAGGCTCCGTTATGTTCTGGAACGATTATACCATGATAGGGGGAGGGACATCAGTGTGGTCTGAGGGGAATGACCTTTTTTATAACTACAGCAACAATATCACCGGGCAGAAATACATAATGAAGTATGATTGTTCAGCTTTCCAGGTAAAGCCGGAATATAAATTTGATCCTGAAAAGCCTGACCAGATAGCAGGAGCAGGAGAAATTGCAATTGATCTGAACCACGGAAAAACTGAAACGCCAAAACCCCGAAGACACCAGGGTATGTTTGGGGGACCTGTTGAGTTTCTCTTCCTGCAAAGAGACCCGTTTATGCTCGACCACAATTCTTATTCTCTTCCTTCCTATAATGATTACATGATGGTAGTATTAGATAAGAATGGAGATACACTTTCTTCATTTTCCATGCTGGAGAAGCTGAAGAACTACACAAAAGAGTTACAGCGTGGTACTGACGGAGGGTCTCTGTATGTGAGTAATGGGAGACAGTTCTTTCGTCCCGAATTTAATGATACTGTTTTTGAGGTGATAGCTCCAAACAGGTTGCTGCCGGTTTATGTTCTGAATCTGGGCAGTTATAAGGTATCCAAACAACTTGGAGTTGATCCTGACTTTAAGCTTACGGGTAAAATCATTCCAGGTGAGTGGGCCGAGACAAAGGATTTGGTTTTTATGACTTTTACAAAGGACGATTATGACTGTCAGAATACCAGGAAGAAAAAATCAGTTAAGATCTATCATGCACTCTTTTCAAAACAGAATAAACAGTTATCGGTAATTAAAGGTGATCCTTATGATTATGATCCCGATATACTTTTAAACGACATTGACGGAGGAGTTAATGTATGGCCCGCTTCGTACATGATTGGGGATGCAGGAGAGATACTGATATCATTAAAGGGAAAAGATCTGAAAGACCGGGTTAAATCGGAACAGTTTAAAGGATCCAAAGCAGCTGAAGTTAAAAAGAAGAGTCTTGAAAAGCTTGCAGCTGCTGTTTCGAATAATGAGGACATTTTGATGATAATTAAATAGGGAATGTGGTGAT
>CAIOOC010000056.1 GCA_903859795.1 uncultured Bacteroidia bacterium | reverse complement strand
CTGTAAGCATTGTGGAAGTAGGAAGCACTACTGGCTTGCCTCTAAGTGGCAGTTCCAGTGCTCATCTTGTTCCTTTAGGACTACTTTAAAAAGTGGAACGGTAATGGAAAACTCTAATCTTTCAATTCGTAAATGGTTCTTGATCATGCTATTTATGACTTCAACTAAAAAGGGTATGTCTGCATGTGAGATAAAACGGCAGATGGAACATTCCAGATATAATACTGTCTTATCTGTTATGCACCGTATTAGAGACCTTATGGGGAAACGGGATAATTTGTACCAGCTAAACGATATGATTGAATTTGATGAAGGCTATTTTGAAACTGAAGTTAGCGAAAAAGTCCGATCCAATCTCAAACGAGGAAAAGGAAGTCAACGGCAGCTAAATGTTGCAGTAATGGCAGAATCAGTTCCTCTTGAAGACCTGGATACCGGAAAGAAAAGCAAATCATGTCGTTATTTTAAGATGAGTGTTTTAAAGGAACATTCCGCAGATGCAATAAACAATGTTGTAAAAGAGTCAATTAACGAAAAAAGTATTGTTTTCACTGACAGAAGTGCAAGCTATATTGACATCGAAAAGTATATCGAAGTGCATGTTATGGAAAAATCAACCCCCGAAGTGACAAAAGAAACTTTAAAATGGGTCCATATTGCCATAAGCAATGCCAAGAGAAATTTCTTAGGTGTTTACCACAAGATAAAGGGAGAAAACTTGCAACGGTATCTAAATGAATTTGTTTATAAGTTAAACAGAAGGTATTTTAATTCTGTATTTGAAAGATTACTCGTGGCAAGTGTTTTTCCTTACTGGTACAATAGCGATTAAGCGTTTACTTTTATCTGGTTTTTTAATGGTGATGAACAATTATCATTGAAGGCTAAAAAATTAATCGAGGATTCCAGAAACAAAAAATTCATCAGTATTGCCTCAATATGGGAGGTCGCCATAAAGATTGGGCTTAAGAAATTAATTTTCGATGGTAAAACTAGCGAAGTAGCTGATCTAATAGAGCAAAACGGATTTCGGATATTACCGATTTCAATTGCACATACCATTACTTATGAATCAATGGAGTTTGTTCATCGCGATCCATTTGACCGGATACTTGTTGCTCAGGCAATTGTTGAGAATATGACAATCATTACTAAGGACGAAAACATTCAGAAATATAGTATTAAGACTAATTGGTGAAAATAAATTACTGCATTTAATCTGTGTTAATCTGTGTTATCCGTGATGTTATCCGTGGTGAAACCACAAAATACCAGAGTTGAGCTAATAATTGCCAGAGTTGAACCACAATTAACCAGAGTTTCTTCACAAAACACCGGAGGACACACTATAATTCACAGAGATGTGCTTAAAATAACCGGAGTTCACTCACAAACTTTCAGAGTTGAACAACAAATCACCGGAGGTCGATTACATTAGACCAGAGTTGAACAATAAACACCAGAGTTGATCTACAAATAACCAGAGTTGATCTACAAATAACCAGAGTACAATTAAAATAAACGAGAGTTGCCCTAAATAGACTGGAGTTGATCTGCGCAACACCAGAATGTAATTAAAATTCTGATCGTTTTCCATTTACAAGATATTAATCATCAAATCTATAATTGATGTTTTCCAATAAAACACTCTTAATCACAGGCGGAACAGGATCTTTTGGAAATGCGGTATTAAACCGTTTCCTGGATACTAATATTAAAGAGATACGTATCTTTTCGCGTGATGAAAAGAAACAAGATGATATGCGGCACAGGCTAAACAATCCGAAAGTTAAATTTTATATCGGGGATGTGCGCAACAAAAGAAGCGTCGACAATGCCATGCGCGGAGTCGATTATATTTTTCATGCAGCAGCACTGAAGCAAGTTCCATCGTGTGAGTTCTTCCCAATAGAGGCTGTAAATACCAATGTGCTGGGAACAGCAAATGTTTTGGATTCGGCAGTTGAACATGAAGTAAAAAGGATGATCGTCCTGAGTACCGATAAAGCAGCTTACCCAATCAATGCTATGGGAATCAGTAAGGCGATGATGGAGAAAGTAGCTATCGCAAAGGCCCGTTCACTGGGTGATGATGCCAAAACCACAATCTGTTGCACCCGCTATGGGAATGTAATGGCAAGCAGAGGTTCCGTGATTCCTCTATTTGTAGATCAGCTTGCAGCAGGTAAAGACCTGACTGTTACCGATCCGAATATGACGCGTTTTATGATGACGCTTGAAGATGCAGTTGATTTGGTTATTTATGCTTTCCAGCATGGACATAACGGAGATCTTTTTGTACAGAAAGCACCCGCTGCCACAATTGAGACATTAGGTAATGCAATTATAAGTCTGTACAAGTCAGAAAACAAAGTTCGCGTGATCGGCACCCGTCATGGAGAGAAATTGTATGAAACCCTTGTAACCCGTGAAGAGATGGCCAAATCGATTGACATGGGCAATTATTTCCGTGTG
>CAIOOC010000055.1 GCA_903859795.1 uncultured Bacteroidia bacterium | reverse complement strand
TATATTTGTTTCAGAATGTTAAGTACAGCCATCATACTTCCCGGTGAAGCAGAAATGCTTTCAATAAATTCGCTGCGAAATATCGTGGGGGTGGAATGGGATGGAATTTTCTATTCCGGTAACAGAGTGCACCCCACATTTGACAAGGCTCTTATTTATTCATCACCGGAGATAATTCCCTTAATTTGCGATTTGCTGATTATTGCCGACCCTCGTTTTTGCGATTATGAATACCTCTCGTTTGCCATCCGCAGCGGGTGTCATTTATTTTTGTCTGACAAACTGAAGCTAAATATGTCCGAATGCAAGGAATTGGCTCTGTTGGCCACGGAAGGGGGAACCTCTGTTCGTATTCAGAATGACTTCATGATGCATCCGAACCACAAAATGATCCCTATTTTATCTAATCAATCGGCATTCATAGAAGTTTCTCAAACCACCGGACCAAAAAAAGAGCAGGTTAACCAATTACTTAAGAATAACCTGAAGATGATACTCCGAACTGCCGGTTCTCAGGTTCATAAGGTCGATGTCTTTTGTGGTATGCTACCTTCGCTGAAACCAGATATCATTAACATCCATTTGAATTTTAAAAATGGTTCTGTCGCGACGCTAAAACTAAGATTTGTTGAACAGGAAGAGGCCCATCACTTATCCATTCATAAAGGAGGTGAGATCACACTTTATAATTTCCATCAAAACGAAAACAAATCCGTTATTGTTGGCGAATTAAATAAATCTGAAAACGACATTTCGAACAACCTGCTTTTAGAACAAATTGGTGATTTTGTTAAAGATATTGGGGAGAAAAACCACTCCGGAAACAATCTGAACGATGAAATGATCGTTTTTATTTTGATGGAAAAAATAAGGAAAAAAATTGAAAATCAGATTGATTATAAAATATTGGTCTAAATTGTCCAATATTCATCAACACATTCGGTTGATTCCTGGTTCCAATATGCTGGTGAGACCTTTTTACCTTCTGCAGTTTTCAGCGCCATTTCATAAACAGCAATAACCGGATTAAAAACCAGGTCAGTAACTCCGATTGTAAAAAGAGCAGGAGCTCCTTCGACTATTGGTTCGTCGGTTACGATCACTTCATATTTGTTTATTTCAAGCAAATTTTTCAGAAATTTGATGCGAGCCGCAGTTGCCCCTTTTTCAACTATTGTGCAACGGGTGCCGCTTATTTCCTCAACAATATGTTTTGCCTTCAGTGTCATGATGTTTTGTTTTAGACTTGTACATTTAAGAACCTTAAATCCAGGAAAGAACTTCTCAAACAGGACAAGTAGCTTTTTAGTGTATAATACCGAAACTCAAACTGTTAATCACCTCATAGATCTGGCTCCAGAATCCAAGAATAAAAATACCAATCCCGCTTAAGACTAGTCCTGTTCGGGTGGCCAAATCACTTTTAAAATATGCGAGAGGCGTTTCATTTTTATTGATAAACATAGCCTTAACCACCAGCAGGTAATAATACAGAGAAATGGTTGCATTCAAAACCGCAATAAAAACAAGCCAGTAATAGCCAGCTGATGCAGCTGAAGCAAACAGGAAGAATTTACCGAAGAAGCCGGCTACAGGAGGAATCCCCGCCAGGGAGAACAAGGCAAGCATCATTAATAAACTCAGTTTTGGGTTGGTGGCATAAAGTCCGTCATAATCATCCATCGACTCTTTCCCTGTAACAGTTGAAATGGCCGAAACCACGCCAAAAGCACCAAGATTTGAGAAGATATAGACTAAAACGAAATATATCACGGAGGTCATTCCCATCACATTACCACCCAGAATCCCCAACAGGATAAATCCTGCCTGTGCAATGGAAGAGAAGGCAAGAAACCGTTTCATATTTTTTTGTCTCAGGGCAAAAAGGTTCCCTATCGTCATTGTTAAAACGCTGATCAGGTACAAAATATGATTATAAACCGGGGCGATTGTATTGAATACAGTGAACATTACAATAATCAGAATAAATGCAGCTGCACCTTTTGATATTACAGACAAATAGGATGTAACATTTATAGGTGCCCCCTCGTAAACGTCAGCTGTCCAAAGGTGGAATGGAACAAGCGAAAGTTTGAAGGCCATACCTGTAAAGAAGAAGATAAAAGCCAGAACCTGCATCGGTGAGTTCCTGTAAAGCTCTGAAACCGTATCAAAATAGATTGACCCGGTTGAACCATAAATCAACGAGATGCCAAACAGAAGTATTCCTGAAGAGAGCGCTGATGTAAGCAACAGTTTAATCCCAGCTTCTGCTGATTTGGTGTTGTGATGAGTGTAGGCAGCCAGCGCAGCAATTGGAATAGTCGCCAGCTCAAGGCCCAGATAAAACATTAAAAAATCACCTGATGAGATCATAAAGTTCATTCCGATCAGAGTTGAGAAAAGGAGGATGAAATACTCGCTTATCTTCTCACGGTTTTCCTCCTTTTTCAGCCAGGTAACTGACTGTAAAAGAATAATGAATACCCCGACATTCAAAATATTTTTCATCATCACAAGCAGCCCGTTTGTCCGGTACATTCCGCCGAATAGTACACTTTTGTCGCCAGGAATGAACCCAACCAGCGTATGGATAAAAAACAGCGAAAGTGTTATCGGGATAATCAAATGCTTATCCCTGTTGTGAAGATTGAGGTCAATGATCAGGACAACTAATGCCAGCAACGTGAGCATTACTTCGTGTCTCATGGTCAGAATATCGCTTAAATTCATAGAATGAAATCTTATTAAACTGAATTATTCAATTAAAATAAACTGGTTATCTGAATTGCAGAAAGCTTCTCTACAATTGGAGCAAGACTAAAATTGATCATATTGGTAAGCCAGAACGGGGCCATTCCAATTGCTGTAATAGCCAATACCAATGTGATTGTTGAGATCCGTTCGTACCACTTTGCATCATCAAGATGGAGAAAATGGTCATTCTTAATTGGGCCCATCAATAAAATTCCTACAACGCGAAGAATGTAAACCGCTGTGATTACAATTGATGAAGCTGCCACAATGGTAATTACACGATGAAAGACATCGGTATGCTGGAACGATCCGACAAAAATGATCATCTCAGCTACAAAACCACTGAATCCCGGAAGTCCGAGTGATGCAAGACCTGCGATAACATACACAACGCCTAAGAAAGGAATCACTTTCATCAGACCACCCATTTCGTTAATAAGGCGGGTATGAGTACGACCATAGATCATGCCGATCAGGGCAAAGAAAAGGGCTGTCATCAAACCGTGAGAGATCATCTGAACGATGGCGCCATTCATAGCCGTCTGGTTCATCATTAGAACTGCAAACAAAACAAGTCCGCAATGACTAACTGACGAGTATGCATTAATATATTTCAGGTCGGTTTGAACAATCGCCGAGAATGCTCCGTAAACAACACTGATTGAAGTAAGGATAAGGAAAATCCAGGCTTGTTCATGAGCTGCCTCAGGCATAAGGAAGATAGCAACGCGAAAAGCACCATAACCTCCCAGTTTCATTAAAACCCCGGCATGAAGCATTGAAACAGCTGTCGGTGCTGAAGCATGACCATCGGGTGACCATGTGTGGAAAGGGAACAGAGCTCCAAGTATACCAAAACCAACGAAGGTAAATGGGAAGAGGAAGCGCTGCATCTCAATAGGAATCCTGATTTTGGAAATGGTCATCAGGTTAAACGTCAGATGCGACGGATCGGGAGAAGAGAAGAAATAGATCCCAAGTAATCCGACAAGCAAAAGTGCAGAACCGGCCATAAGCATCAAGGTAAGCTTCATTGCTGAATATTCCTTCGGACCACTACCCCATATTCCAATCAGCAGGTACATCGGGATAACCGCCAATTCATAAAAGAGGAACATTGTAAAAAGGTCAATCGAGATAAAGAAACCAAATACTCCTGATGCCAGAATAATCAGTGAAATAAAAAACTCACGCGGTAAATGGGTAACTTTCCACGAAGCAAAAATCCCCGCAAAGACGACAATACCTGTAAGTGCAATCATCGCGACAGAAATTCCGTCAACTCCAAGTGCATAATGGATATTAAGTGTCGGAAACCAAAGTGCATCATAGGTGAAAAGCATCGCCGCCGTATTTCCAGCAGCCCTCTCTTTCAAGTAAAGGTAAACAAGGACAAACGACAGTATCATTTGAACTCCCATCCCTATTGCGGAGACTAGTCTTGCATTCTTCAGATCTTTAGTCAAC
>CAIOOC010000054.1 GCA_903859795.1 uncultured Bacteroidia bacterium | reverse complement strand
TCCGGAGATGGACCGTATTGCCTTTCAGATAAAACCCGGAGATAACCTATTATCGATCACTTCCGGGGGGTGTAACGCACTTGCTTTTCTGATTGATGACCCCGGGACAGTGACATGTCTTGATTTGAACCGGTATCAGAATTATCTCCTAAACCTTAAAATCAATGCATTTAAAGCATTGACTCATAATGAAATTCTGGAATTTTTCGGAATCAGCGCTTCATCACGCCGATGGGAATTATATGAAAGAATAAAACCCCTTCTTCCTGAAGATCAGCAGGTCTACTGGGAAAATAAAGCGGCGGATATAAACCATGGTATACTTCATAGTGGCCGCTATGAAAAATATATGCACCTGCTGAAACAAATTTTCAGAGTTCTGATTGGCAGGAAGATCATCGGTGAATTGTTTAACGCACTGACAGTCGAAGAGCGAAAAGAATTGTATCGAAAGAGATGGGATAATTTCAGATGGCGGATATTTTGCCGGATATTTTTAAGCCGAACATTTGCAAGTCTGTTTTTTGATAAGGCATTTTACAGGTATCTCGAACCTTCATTCTCCTTCCGTACCTATTACAAATCAGCCGTTAAAAGGGCTGTTACCGAGCTCCCGGTCACAAAAAACTATTTTCTGGCCTATATCCTGCTGGGAAATTACTACAAGGAAAATTTCCCCCCTTATCTTAGAAAAGAAAATTATGAACTAATTCGTGACCGGGTCGATCGCATTCAAATGGTCACTTCAGGCTGTATCGAATATTTCAGGTTGCTCCCTTCTGATACAATCACTCAATTCAATTTTACGAACATTTTTGAGTGGATGTCGCCGGATGAATACAGGCGGCTTTTAGAAGAGACCATCAGAATAGCAAAGGATGGCGCCATCATAACCTACAGAAATCATCTTGTTACACGAAACAGACCTGAAAGCCTTGCATCACAGTTGATTCCCAACTTAAAACTTTCGGAAGATCTCCACAACACAGATCTCTCTTTTATCTATAAAGCATATGTTATAGAACAAATAAAAAAATCATAATGACACTGGAAGTCAGGGAAATAAACGATGAAGCGGGCATGAGCGATTTTTTGGCCCTTCCGGCAGCGATATACCGGAACGACAAGAATTGGGTTGCTCCCCAGCTTTCGGAGGTAAAAAGAGCTCTTAACCCCTCATTAAATCCTTACTTCGTCAATGCTTCTTTGCAATTGTTTGTGTGTTATTTGGGAGGTAAACCAGTTTGCAGATCCATTTTGGTGATAAACCGGCTTCACTGGCAGCGATGGGACAAAAAGAGCGCTTTTTTTGGATTCTTTGAATCTTATGACGATGCAGAAGCCGTCAAATATTTATTTACCAGAATTGAACAGGAAGCGAGGAAATCGGGTGCTGAAACGATTGAAGGGCCATTTAATCCGAATCACTACTCAGAACTTGGTATTTTAACAGACAACTTTAATACAGAACCGTTGTTTTTTGAAACCTACAATCCCTCTTATTATCCCCTTTTACTAAAAGAAGCAGGATTGACTATATCAGAGATATTGCACACAAGGACAAATTCTGATATTGCTGCAACATTATCAAAACTGAAGAGGATAATTAAAGAACCTGATCTGGAATATAAAGGATATACAATCAGAAAGTTCAATATTTTCAGGATGAAGCGCGATCTTGAAATTCTGAGGGAGATTAACAATGAGGCATTTGAAAACAACCACCACTTCCTCCCTTTATCGCACGAAGAATATCGCTTTTCTGCTCAGTTCCTCTTCTTTGTCACCTTGCCAAAACTTATTTGGATTGTGGAACATAACGGCAAACCTGCGGGAGCAATTCAATGTGTCATTAATTTCAATCGGTTAATCAAACCATTCAACGGTAAGATGAACTGGTGGCACATCCCTGGTTTGTTGATCAGACGGAAAAATTCAAAAGAATTGATTATATTTACTGTTGGTGTGAAGAAGACTTATCGCAAATCGCCCGTTCTTGCTATGATTGTAAGATCGGCGCTAAAGATCTTTCAGAGTTATTCAACACTCTCGACGACCTGGGTATCGGATGAAAATAAGGGTGTTAACCATTTTTCTGATTTACTTCAGATGAAACCTTACAAACATTTTGCCCTCTATTCCAAACAATTATAAACGGTTATCATGAGAGTCAGAGAAAACAAGATCGGAAGAGCGTCGTGTAGGGAAAGAGT
>CAIOOC010000053.1 GCA_903859795.1 uncultured Bacteroidia bacterium | reverse complement strand
GCTGTACAAAGTGTCACCAAAAAATCAGGGCAGATAAGGACCAGGGATTTCACAAAAAATTGAAGTGTGAAGTTTGTCACGGACCTGGTTTGAAACATTCGCTATTTGCTGAACAGTTTAAAGGAAAGGAATTACCCGATTCCATCAGATTAAACAAACCCGGAGAACGGAAGGAATGTGCGGTATGCCATGAGATTAATGCTGCCCGTATTAAAATACAATTTGATACTATTAACACTACGATGCTCAAGCAGATCAGTCTGACCGAACATTATCCTCCGGATCTCAAGGCCAATGAAGCTGCAAATTGTATAGATTGTCATAATCCCCATCAGCCATGAAAGAACAGACAAATAAATTAAACCGAAGAGATTTTGTCAAAGCCGGAACAGTTCTGGCAAGTGGGGTAGCTATAGCAGCTGCAGCCCTGACACCCTATGACGGATTGCTTTTTGCGGCTGAAACGCCGGGGGCAAAAGGTAAATGGTATGGTATCGGCATCGATATCAATAAATGTATCGGATGCGGAAAGTGTGCAAATGCCTGTAAACTAGAGAATAATGTACCTAAAGATCCGTTCTATTTCCGTTCGTGGGTCGAGCAATATACAATTAAAAATGATGGCTCTGTTTTGGTAGAATCTCCAAACGGCGGCATCAACGGATTTAAGCAATCTGTGCCTGACAAGGATATTTACAAGTCGTTCTTTGTCCCAAAAATGTGTAATCACTGTGCAAAATCTCCATGTACGCAGGTGTGTCCTGTAGGGGCTACGTTCGAAACGGAAGAAGGGATTGTACTGGTTGATGAAACTTACTGTATTGGATGCAGATACTGTGTTCAGGCTTGTCCGTACGGATGCCGTTATATTCATCCTGAGAAGGGAACTGTTGATAAATGCACCCTGTGTTTCCACCGTCTTAAAAAGGGGATGCAACCTGCCTGTTTTGAAATCTGCCCAACAGAAGCCAGGATTTTCGGAGATTTGAATGATCCAAAAAGTAAGTTGAATTACTTCCTGAAGAATCACACATGCATGGTGGTGAAACCACATCTTAATACAGGTTCGAAATTATTTTATAACGCAATAAGTCCGGAGGTCAGATAATATGGAAGATCATTTACAAAATCTATACGAAGTTCTATCCAAGGTTGAGGGTTATGTTTATCCCAACGAGGTCGAACTCAACTGGAGTATTCTCATTGTACTTTATCCCTACATTACGGGGTTGGTTGCCGGAGCCTTCATCCTTGCTTCTCTGGAGCGCATCTTTAAAATCAAGATTCTTAAACCAACTTACGGCATTGCATTGTTAACTGCATTTTCATTTATGCTTGTTGCCACTATGCCTTTGGTTAGCCATTTGGGGAAACCGCTCAGAGCATACGAAATCATGATTACTCCCCATCTAAGTTCTGCAATGGCGATTTTTGGATTTGTCTATTTGTGGTACCTGATGGTTGTCCTCTTTCTTGAAATTTGGTTTGATTATCGACGGGATATGGTGATCTGGGCCAACGAATCAACAGGCATTAAACGGTTTTTATACAAGCTATTATCTCTTTGGACAACGGATATTTCGCCTAAGGCCGTGGCTCTTGATGACCGGATAGGGTATATTGTAACCGTGATAGGGATTCCCTCGGCCTTCCTGCTTCACGGGTATGTCGGATTTATTTTCGGATCGATCAAGGCAAATCCCTGGTGGTCAACTGTACTCATGCCCGTGATCTTTCTCTTCTCGGCAATGGTCTCCGGGATCGCCTTGGTGATGCTAATTTATGTGGGTCTAACAAGAATTCGCAAACAGCTGCTCGATATGGACTGTCTGGATACCATAGCCAAATATCTGTTTTATATTCTGTTAATTGATTTTACACTCGAAGGACTTGATCAGATTCACCGGATTTATGTAGCTGAGGAGTCGTTTGAGGCTTTGCATAAGCTTGTTTTTGGTAAGCTATTCTATAGTTTATTCATCTACCAGGGATTAATCGGGACCATAGTGCCGCTGCTCACCCTTGGAACACTGCAATTTTACAAACCCAAAGCAAATATCCGAAAAGTTATTTATTCGGTATTGCCAGTGCTTGTCCTGATGGGGATATTCTTCATGCGCTGGAATGTGGTTATTGGCGGACAGCTGTTCTCTAAAAGTTTCTATGGATATACAACATTTAAGACGGGTCTTATTGGTACTGAGGGCTATCTGATGGCTGCGACCTGGCTGATTGTTCCGTTTGTTATTTTGTCATTTCTGTTATGGCTTTTGCCTCCCTGGAAGAAGATAGAAACTAGTCATGAATAATAGGAGGGGGGAAATATGGACAGAGATGAAATCACTAAAAATGATATAAATGGCATTCTGAACAGATTGGATATTCTTGAGGACCGATTGGCAAAGCTTGAGTCGGGAAGGGTGTTCCCCGGGAAAGTGCAGCCTTTTACGGAGATTGAAACAGGAGATGACGGAGTTGAGTTTTCCGATCTGAATATTTCAATAAGCTCAATTTTTGAGACAAAACTTGGCGAATACGGATTGGCATGGCTGGGAAATATAGTGTTGTTTTTTGCCATTGCCTTTCTATGGCAGTACTTTAATGATCAGGGAAAGCCGTTGGTTTCTCTGATTGTTGGAGTGGTGAGTGTTTCGGGTGTCTTTGTCCTTTCGCGAAATTTCCGGAAGAGTTTTGCCTATATGTCGAAGATGTTTCAGCTCTTCGGATTTATCATTCTCTATTTTATCCTGCTCCGTCTGCACTTTTATACCGGAAATCCACTCATTGAAAGTAAAGGTTTTACTGTTTTTATTTTGGTAATCCTGGTCGGGATTCAATTCTATTTGGCAATTAAAAAGCAATCAACTGCATTAGCCAAGATAGCATTTACAATGGGAATAATCACTGCTTTTGTTTGTGACACAACTCATTTGTTCTTTCTGATCTCCATGCTAATAACCGGGTTGTCAGTTTACCTTTTTTGGAGATACAATTGGTGGAAATCAATGATATATATCCTGAGTCTTACCTTTATGGCATACCTTGTCTGGTTACTTAAGGACCATGACTGGCTCACCAAATCGCCCGATGATTTTACATTTCAATATGCTTTCACCTATTTCTCGCTGACAACAGCAATTTATTCTCTGGTGGCCTTTCGGAAACCTGATGCTTCATACCCTGAGCATTCGATTCTTATGACGATTCTTCTTTCAGGAATGGGTTACTCTGCATTGATGCTCTCGCTAGTTCTTTTGCGGTTTCCAAAAGCTTATATCCCGTTTTTTACTGTAATATCAGTTTATAGCATTCTTTATTCAATATTGTTAAAACTTTATTCTCCCTGGAAGTACTCGCCTGCGCTATATGCTTTATATGGTTTCTTTGCTATCAGCGTAACGATAAATGCAATATATCATTTCCCGGATTCCTTTCTCCTATTGATCTGCCAGAGCTTCCTGGTCCTGGTTCTTGCCCTCTGGTACAGGTCTCATATCATTACCCTGATCAATACTTTTCTATTGGTTTTTCTTGCAATTGGGTATTACGCAGTCTCAGATGAATTAAACACCGTCAATTTTATTATCCCGCTAGTGGCGTTCCTTTCAGCACGTTTGATTAACTGGCAGAAGGAGAGGTTAAATATCAAAACCGACT
>CAIOOC010000052.1 GCA_903859795.1 uncultured Bacteroidia bacterium | reverse complement strand
TGAGATGTTTCATATAGATCAGATTTATTGTTTGTTACTTTACAAATGGAGGCTCCGGACTAATAATAAATATGGATAAAAATAAGCCATTTTACCCTTATTGCTGGATAAGCCGACTTTCAGGAGATTCATTGCTATTTTAAGAAAGTCTGCAGATTCTCAAACTTTTCTCCGATGATCCGGTAGCCATGGCGATATAAGTTCATCCGTTTTTCAAAATTTCGTTCCGTCCGTCCGATGGAAAATTCAGCCGAAGGAGCAATGATGTATAATCTCCCCTCCTTCTCCATCCGGTCACAAAAATCAAGGGTCTTATTATACGCTTCATTGCGTCTTATAATGGACCTTAAGAATTCAGGATATTTCCTGAAGACAACTTTAAGGAGAAATTTATTTGCAAGTTCTCTCTTTCTGTAGCCCCTTGGACGTGTAAGGACAACGACCGCCTTCTGATGCCTGCCCAAAGCATACTCAACCGGGATGGAATCCGATACTCCGCCATCGAAGTATAAATCTCCCCCGATTCTTGCTGCACGGGAGAGCAGCGGAATACTCGATGAAGCAACAAGGACTCTGTTTAAGCCGGCTTCAGAAATCTCTCTTTTAGAAAAAATAACTGGTTTCCCGGATGTCATCGAAGTGGCAATCACATCGAACCCGGCAGAATTATTATAAAAACCCGGTTCATCAAATGGGACAATTCGTTCCGGAATATCTTCAAAGATAAATTTCATATTGAAATATGATCCGGTTGCTAGCAGATATCTGATGCCCATAAACCTTTTATCTGATGGATACTCCACGTTTACTTTCAGGTTACGCCCCTTCTGTTTTGACATAAAGGATGCACCAACGCATGCACCTGCTGAGACCCCGATCACCCTGTCGAAATTCAGATCTTTTTCAAGTAGATACTCCATGACACCGCTCGTGAAAGCACCCCGAAGACCACCACCTTCAAGTACAATACAAGAATTCTTCATAAATAAACCTTTCGGTCAAAGATAGCCATCTCTGCCTGTACGATCTATATTGTCTGGCTTAATTGATGCAAATTTAAATTGCATTATCTTTACTTTCTTAAATCAACTGTGGAAACTGTTAAAAAAGATCGCTTCAGTTATAATTGAAATAATTGCCCGGATGGTATTTTGTGCTAAATATTTAGTAACTTACGTATAAATAATATGCGATTAAAATGAAATTATTCTTAACAGCAGGGGCCCTAAGCGGAGCCATGGCGGTATTGCTTGGAGCCTTTGGAGCTCATCTGCTCAAACAAATGATATCCCCCGAAATGCTGGAGGTTTATAAGACCGGAATTCAATATCAGTTTTATCATACATTTGCGCTGTTGGTTGTCGGTATTCTTATGAATATAAAACCAACAAAAACCCTCAAGTGGTCGGGTTATCTTTTTATGGCAGGAATCATCGTTTTTTCAGGGTTTCTCTACCTTTTGGCAATAACGGGAATCAAGACTCTGGGGATGATTGTCCCGATTGGCGGGTTAGCATTGGTTGCAGCCTGGATTTGTATGCTTATTCATATCTTGAAAATCAGATCTTTATCCTGAATTTTCCAGATCTTTAAAAAAGGGATAGCAAGGAATTGGAGAACTGTTTTCTTTGCCAATGCAATGTCCTGAAAACTCCTTCAGATTACATAAAATCCGGGAATTTTCAGGACCTAAATAGCGTGTATCAAAGGTTGCTCCAGCCTTTGATACCTGTCATTAAATCTTATTCCGATTTGGAAGCAAATTACTGCCGTTCACCTCTTTTGACTCTTTCGTCCATCTGTTTTTTACGATATTCACGGAGTTTGGCAAATTGATCTTTCGTGATGACAGCTTTCAATTTCATGTCGGTTTCAGATCTCAGTTTCATCGCCTGATCACGCATTTGATCATGGTCTATTTCACCACCACTTTCGCGTAGTTTTGCAAAGGCATCGGCCTGTTTTTTCTGCGATTCAGCAACGATAGGAGTTACCTGAGCAACCTGATCTTTAGATAATCCTAACTCTGTAGTCAGATTATCAATCTCCTTTTGGAGTCTTGCCGCAGGATCGCGTGGTGCGCGTTGATCATGTTGGGCATAACCCGAACCTACAGCGATAATAGCAACTAAGAAAAACAATAGTAATTTTTTCATAATCTAATTTTTAAGGTTTTTTGATTAGACGTTATTCCCGGAAATTGGTTTAACCGGAGTTATATTTACGCTTCGATTTTTCGAATTAGCATTTAAATAGGATTGAAAATATACCTTTGTTCCGTTAAATGGTCTCATATTATTATAATCATTTCCAAATATTATATGGCTGGTATATATTTACATATTCCCTATTGCAGAAGTAAGTGTCATTACTGTGACTTTTATGCTACCAGTAATATGGCTAGTGTCGAATCATTGGTAGAGTCTGAAAAGAGTGAGCTTTTAGCAAGGAAACAATATATTGGGGATGAACTTGTTGAAACAATTTATTTTGGAGGAGGTACTCCTTCTGTGCTATCTGCAATCCAGGTAAAGGATCTTCTGGGTGTAATTTACACAAATTTTAGTGTGGCTATGGATTGCTCCGGCGTATCAGGC
>CAIOOC010000051.1 GCA_903859795.1 uncultured Bacteroidia bacterium | reverse complement strand
GTAATTAAGCAGTATGTAGATATCATTAATCAATATGTCAAAGAACGAAATGCTTCTTAACTCAAAAATATGCTAAAAAACATTTTAAAATACTTGCAAAGCCAAATGGCTTTATCGGCCGGAGTCAGATGTCATTTCATTGATCAAATTTCTATAAACCTACAAAGACACCAGGTTTGAAAAATCAAGGCTAAATAATTATAGAATCAAAAAGAGTTCTATATGAAGAACATAAAAATAAAAGATAATCAAAATCTAAAAAATAAAGACATAAATGAATCGCGAAGATCTTCAGTTTTTACCCATATCAATAAATGTTACCAATAAAAAGATCTTACTGATTGGTGGTGGAAAGGTTGCCACACACAAGGGTACAATAATGGCGCGCATTTTAAGCTATCAGGTTACCGTTGTTTCTCCGGAGTTTACCGAAGAGATTAAACAGTTGCCTTTTAATTTTATTGAGAAAGAGTACGAGAAGAGTGATCTTGATGGGTTTTTCCTGGTTTATGTGTGCACGGGCAACCATGAATTAAATGCCATGATCAAGAAGGATGCCGAAGCCCAGGGTATCCTGACCAGCGTTTGTGATTCTCCTTTTTTATGTGATTTTGTTTCACCTGCAATTCATAATGAGGGGCATGTTACGATTTCTGTCGGGACAAACGGACGTGATGCCTTTCAGTCTGTATCAATCCGCAATCAGATATCAACCCTGATAAGGGAAGGCAAAATTATTATTTAGTTAATCATTAATTCAATGTTATATAAATTAAGTACTGCTTATCACCTTTGGTCAGGTAAGCTGAATTGAATTCAGCCCTTTTATGATTTTCAATTGGCCAAATTTCGTAATAGGTATGACCAGTATTAATTATTAAAAGTTATATGTCAGTTTCAACAAGGAAAATAAAAGTAATCAGTTTAAATACCCCGTTTGCCATCAGACAGGTTACAGAATGTTTCGCTTTATTTCCTTTGATTGAATATGAGTTAAAAGTAGTTGAATCGCAGCAGCTATACGCATCCAAAATTTCAAATTCTGACCTCATTCCTTCAAATCATGACCTGTTTGGAGCTGTTATTGACCGAATATCCGATATTGCTATTGTTCACGCAAAAGATTTGCCTTATCCACTACCTTCAGAGCTGGAGGTGATTGCTTTACTCGATTCAGAAGAGTCGGATGAACTAGTTTTAAATAAAGATTTCATCTATGTGGAAAAATTAGATGAAGAATCTGAACCGCTGGAGGGAAATCGGGCTGTAGTTGCCCTAAAGGAGATGCCTGAATTGAAAGACATTTTTGAATCAAGGGATATCCGGCGTCATTTCGGCAAAGTTACACTTGTAGGTTTTGGTCCGGGTAACTCCGACCTGCTCACCCTTGGTGGTGATAAAGCACTTAGCAATGCCGACATTATTTTTCACGACGATTTATTGGATCAAAGTTTTCCGGAGAAATACATTGCTGAGAAATTCTATGTGGGAAAGCGAAAGGATTGTCACAGTTTCAGGCAGGACAGGATTAACAGGCT
>CAIOOC010000050.1 GCA_903859795.1 uncultured Bacteroidia bacterium | reverse complement strand
CTCGAATATTAATTGAAACTTTATAGCCAATAGATCCTGCGAGCATGTATATTGTAGCTGCAGATAACTGTGAATCCTGATCTATACGTGTATATCCTTTAATATCTTTATCACCATCTGCGTCATATAATCCTTTCCAAAACGCTTTTCTTACTTCTAAAGTACCATTTAGAATTATCTCTGGTACGATTTTATCTTGACCTTCATACATCATATCTCTGTATTTTTTTATGAATACTTTTAGTGTTCCATATTCCAAACTACCAGGAACGAGTTTATAAACACCTGAACTTTCAAGTGTAGGTAGGATTCTCCATGAGAATTCAGGATATTCATTTTCACAAATTTCTTGATATAGCTCTAATAAATCATAATCGCTATTATTGATTGCCCAGGATGATTTAAACCCGCTTGGACAATCATAACAACCGCATGATCCATCTCCCATAAATATACCCATTATCCTAGCCTCATCAGGTGTAATTGTAGAAGCATGTACTTGAATTGACGGTATATCTTTATGTAGAAGCATATCTCCTATTTTAACCTCTTTAGCATCAATAATTTCATGATTTGAATTAATCAAAGAGTGTTCATCCGTCACATCAACAACACCTGTATGTGTTAATATACGCAATATTTTTTTATGAGGTGCTAATTCATGTCGAATTACACGTTTGAGTGTTGTCCAACCTTCACTAGTCCATACGTTTATATCTTTGAGCTCACATGCTTCTTTATCAGAATTTGAACATTTAATCCACTTATCATCGCCGTATTTTTCTGCAATATCTTCAATTTTTTCAATTATTATTTTATCATTAATTTTAAGAATACTGGGAGTATATCCTACGACACTGTCACCGTATATTACCTCTGGTTCATAAGGTATTTTAAACTCTACCGTTTTCTTTTTCCGTGGGCTGACGGAGGGTTACATCACCTCAAGGGCAGGATCAATATCCTATTCTGTTTTCCTCGCCATTTTCCCTTTCATGATCTTCCTTTTCACGATCATTCCTTTCATTCCCATTGATAATTTTCAGCAATCGCTGCTGGGAATCATCCAGGATTTCATGCCCGCAATGGCGTTTGAATCGGTCAAGGAGACCATCATCGACATCGTTACACGTCCAAGGAGCAGCTTGCTGATCCTCAACCTTATATTGACGCTGTACTTTTCAACCAACGGGGTGAACAGCCTGATCGAAGCCTTCAACAATACCTATCATGCGCTCGAAACACGATCGAGTTTCAAACAATACCTGGTATCGATCCTGATAGTTCTGATCAACAGCTTTTTACTGATTATCGCTATCGGACTGATCACTTTTGGATCTGCCCTTTTATCGTGGGTGCTCCCCGACAGCATCCAGAACAGCGTTATGGTCGTGTTCCTGCTTCAGCTTCTGCGATGGCTGATCATTCTTGGATTGCTGTTAATGGCCATCTCACTGATTTATTACCTCGCCCCGGTAAAGCAGAAATCCTTCCGGTTTTTCTCACCCGGCTCAATGCTGGCAACTTTTCTCATCGTGATCACCACCCTGGGATTCAATTTTTATGTGGATCACTTTTCCAGTTACAACGCACTTTACGGATCGCTTGCCACCCTGATGATCGTCCTGGTGTGGATCTATATCAATGCCATCAGCCTGATCGTGGGCTTTGAGCTGAATGCAAGTATACGGACGGCGAGGAAAGCGTGACACGTGACGCGTGACGCGTGACGCGTGACGCGTGACGCGTGACAGGTGACAGGTGACAGGTGACAGGTAATGTTATTTGCGCAGGTACTTTTGGATCATGGGGGTGAGTTCTTTCCGGTAGGCAAAATAGACCAGGACGAGGGCGACAATGAATTGTCCGATTTCAATCTGGAATTTCAAATGCGCCGGGGTAAGGGTTTCCGAGATCAGTACCGTTAAAATAAAAATCGCGGGGGTGTAAAATATTTTCCAGGGATTAAGTTTGAAAATATATACTTTCCGGCATTCGAGGTACATCAGCAGTGCCTGTACCAGTTTGATCATGAAGTTCGTCCACACGGCGCCTATCAGCCCGAAGTATTTGATCAGCACAATCCCGGCCAGTATGTCGAAAATAGCACTCAGCAGGAAGACACGGGGCAGTGCGGCCGTTTTCTTGAAGAACATCAGCGGGGCAAGAAACATATAGAACCACACCCTGGTGGCGTACCCGGCAGCCAGGTTGGCCAGGAATCCAAATGCCTGGTAATAACTTGGTTTAAAGATCACCAGGGGGATGAGAATGGGCGCCATGATCACAAACAGCGGGATGATCAGGAGAAACAAGGCGGTG
>CAIOOC010000049.1 GCA_903859795.1 uncultured Bacteroidia bacterium | reverse complement strand
GTTTGTTACAAATGTATATTTTAATATTTTTTGTATATTTATAAATATTAAAAATTGAAAATGATAATTTTCAATTTTTAATATTCAACCATCCAGGATGAGGTTTGAAATCAAGATATTTCCCAGGCATTTTTAAAACATTCGAATATTTTTTACCACCATATATAATAATATTGTTAGAATCAAAACCATATGGTCCGTCAAGTAAATTGAGAATACTCTTAATTTTTTTATGATTTAGACCCATAAGGGCAGTACAGACAACATCAACTGCAATTGGGTTGTATCCAGCTGCAATAATACCTGCATAATTACATTCCGGAGTTAATGGTCCGTTATTTTCACCACCAATTATCCCATCAACAACTGAAAATATTTTTCTTTGAGGCTCACTATGTAATACTCCTTTGTTATCTGCAAATATGGCAATATGCATTAAGTCTGAAACCATCCGCCAAGCACTCTCATTTCCATTCCAATTTCCTGCGTCTAGTATTAACTTATCTTTCGAAATAGTTCCATACCAGGGTCGAATAAACTTTCTATAGATTTGATATGAAAATTTGTATATCGAATCATAAATAGGATTTTTAGACGATAAAAGTATGTCTGAAAGCTTTCTTTGGGTTTTTATTAATAACGTTTCACGCATTGAAAGAAGTTTAGATGGAAATTGGTCTCCTCCTTTTTCAGGTGTTCCAAGCGTAAAATGAATTAAACAATTTTTATTCGTATTTATTCCTACGAGACCTTTGGAATTTAAAGTAACTCCTACTTTCTTGTGTACTTTTAGCTTAGGGACAGAAATGACTACATCAGCATCCATAATTGTTTTAGATACTATGTATTCATGAATATCGTTATGATGATGTCTTATTGTTTCATTCCGATTATAATCAGCTCCATATATATTATCTAGATTCTCTAGTCCATAAAACTTGCTTTTTTTTGAAAGATTTACTAATACACTTCCCTTGGGATCACCAATTAATGAATGCCTTTTTTCAGTCGACGCAAATGTATCATCAGTTTTATTTTTTTCAAGCCAAAAATCCCTTAAGTCAAGTATTTTAATTTCAAAACCATATTTTAATTGATAGAGATCTTTAATTGAAGTAAGCCTTGTTGCTTTAAGTAATTCCTCAAAATCACAGTCCATTTGGGGCGCATCTGCTATAATAATTTCACCTTCACCTTTTAAAGATATATAAACATAATCTATTATTGCTCTTAATACTGAGGGATGAGTTATTATGGAAAATAAATTTCCTTCCGAATAATGCCGACTTAATACGAAATTTGGCTTTAATACTACAGTATTTCCAGGTTTAATTATGTTCATAAATGGATTCCAGGAAACTTTCCCGTAATTTTCCATGTCCATCCCTAAGGATTGCAAGCAAGACCTAACCGCGGCATAGGCGGGATTCTTACAATTACAGATTGATCCTAAAGTATATTCTGGATATCCTTCGCTAGGGTGAAATGGTTCATGTTCACAATAAAATGAATCATTTTCGGATATTGCTACAGATAGATTTTCGTAGTACTTAATTAATAATTCATCAGTATTTTTGTCCATTTAATTTATCTCAATTTTTATGGTTGAATTTAATTTATTATGTGTTGACCTTCAATGATCTTTGTTGTTATTAATTTATAAACTAATTTTTATTCACTCTTAATATTTTGAATCAGTAATTTGTGTTTTCCTCTATCTGTTGGTTTAATACTATTAACTACGTTTACTTCAATATCAAGTTTGCCATGACTATGTTTTATTATTTTAGATGTCATTTCTAATATATCTTGACTATTTAATTTTTGATTTTCAATAATACGTATTAAAATTTTCCCAATTTCATTCTGTTCAATTTGAATTTTTTGAATTTTTCCAAACAAAAGAAAATGGTTTAATGTGCCTAATGAAATTTTTGAATTATCAGATGTAATTATATATTCCTGTTCTCTGCCATGAATACTTTTAATTAATTTGTAATGTCTCCCACAAGAGCAATTACTACTTGTATTAATGCCGATATCTGAAGTTTTGTATCTTATGAAAGGCATTGAATAATTATTAAAACTAGTCGCTGTAACTTCACCTAATTCATCTTCTTTTGCTGCGATTTTATCACTATTATTAATCAATTCTGTATAGCCATACTCACTTTGTATATGGTAAAATTCATTAATCTCACATTCGCCAGCCAAACAAGCATGTTCAGTATGGCCATAAAAGCTGAAAATTTTGGCGTTGGGAAAAATTGCTTGAAACAACACTCTTTGGTGTTTATAGATATTTTCCGATGCTAAAATAATATATTTTACATTTGTAAAAACATCTTCATTATTTGCTATCATATAACTAGATAATTGATATAAAGATGATGGATAAGCTTTTATACATATCGGATTAAAATTTCTAGCAGCCTTTAGATAATAGATTATATTTTTATAGCTTAAATGATATGCAGATGCAATCAATTCGTTAGTGGAACGATTATTTTTAAAAAATATTTTCTCTTTTTCATTTATCGCATCTGAAACATTACCACGAAGTATAATTGTTTTCATTCCATTTCTATAACCTATCCTATAGTATAGCATATCTATAAATGCATTTTCCCTCGCAATTTCATAGTCATTATCAATATAGAAACCAAGGGGAATCCCTGTTGAACCTCCTGTTGTAACCCACGATAATTTATTTTTATTATATATTTTTGAAATCAGACTTTCATGATTTTTTTGAATAATTTCTTTTGTTAAGTATGGAATTGTCTTTAAATCATCAAAATTTTGGATTTGACTTATTTTTATTTCATTTGTAAGGAATAATGAACGATAATAAGGTACTGTATCATAGGCATGCTTTAATAACTTAAGTATTTCTTGTAATTGATAATTTTCTTGGTCTGATTT
>CAIOOC010000048.1 GCA_903859795.1 uncultured Bacteroidia bacterium | reverse complement strand
GGCAGCCCGTGTTGTTTGTTTTGGGAAAAAGGCACCCGGGGCATCAGCTTCAGTTACAAATGGAGGATTTCCAAACAAATCAAGCGCATGGTAATAAGCCAAGGCACGCAGAAATCTTGCTTCAGCATGATATTTTACCAGGTCCGGATCTGTCTTTCCTGCGGTTGCCCTCACATACTCGTTACAAAGTGCAACGGTGTACATAATCCTTGAATAAATTGCGGCTATAAATACATCATTAGGAGCCCATGTCTGCCAGTGGAAATCTTTGATTGAGGCATCATTCCATGCTATTACAGCCTCATCGGTAGAAAGTTCCTGAACATTCCAGTATTCGCGGAGGTAGTTTCCGAACCCTTCGTCAATCCCTGCAATATCAGGTTGACCGGATGGACCTTGCTGTCCACTTACAGAGAATGTAGCGTATAATTTTGCCAGACCCTCCTTGTAGGCCAGCGGAGTATTGTAAACCGTCAGAGAAGTGATGATATTAGGATCCTTGGGAACAACATTCAGGTCTTTGACACATGAAGTAAAGATCAGTGTCGAAAGGATAACAGCTAAAGATTTTATTATATTTTTCATGTCGTATTCTTAATAAAAGTTAGAATGTAAGATTTACGCCAAGAACATAGACTCTCGGACGGGGATAGAAATTATTGTCAATACCACCATCAACCTCAGGATCAAGCCCTTTATATTTCGTGATTGTGAAGGCATTCTGCACAGTAACGCTGATACGCGCTTTAAGACGCTTTACAAAATTGTAGCCTAAGCTCATGTTGTCCATTTTGAAGAATGAGGCATTCTCAACATAGAAGTCTGAAAAGTACTGGGTGTTGGTAAACTTGGCATTGTTAACAAGTCTTGGAAGGTTATTATAGAAACCTGACTGGTTGTAGACCGTAGAATAAAGGGCGCCGGAAGCTACATTGTTATAGACGTAGTTGCCAATATTTGATCTTCCCGAAAAGGAGAAGTCAACATTTTTGAACGACACCCTTGAATTAATTCCAAATGTCCAATCCGGGGCCGGCTTTTTGTAATGATATTTATTCAGATTATTGCTGGTAACTGTTCCTCCTGAACCTGTACGGTCAACATACAGACCTTCAATCGGCATACCATTTGAACCATAAACCTGCTGGAATACAAAAAATGAGTTTGACGGGAATCCAACACGCTGGTTCTGGATAAAGTTCCCAACACCGCCACCTATACCACCAACATCAACACCGGTATAATTCGGATCATCTGTTTTTGTCAGCTTCGTTATTTTATTTTCGTTGTAGGCTGCATTGAATCCAAGGCTCCAATTCCAGTCTTTTGACTCCACAATCCTGGCGTTTATCGAAATTTCTGCACCTTTATTCTCGAGATTTCCAACGTTGGTTGTCAGGAAGTTCGAGAAGTTACTACCGGCAGCAATCGGGATAAAGTTTAATAAATCCTTCGTTGTCCGATCATAAACATCTATAGCGCCTGTTAAACGATTATTCATGAAACCAAAGTCTAAACCGATATTATAAGTAGTTGTCTCTTCCCATTTGATATTTGCATCATAAGGATTTGGACGTAAGGTAGTGTAGAATGCATTTTTCCCATTCTGGTCATATCCGAACTGGTATTGAGCTGTTGAAGTACTTGCGCGATAAACAGGCAGGTAGGGATAATCGTTACCAATATCCTGCTGACCGGTGATTCCATAGCCCAATCTTAATTTAAGATCAGAAACGGCATTGACATCTTTCAGGAATGATTCATCCTTAATCTTCCATGCAAAAGCTGCAGCAGGGAAAAGTCCCCATCTGTTCTTCTTTGAAAATCTCGAAGAACCATCATCACGAACAGTAAGGGTAAGTAAGTAACGGTCCATAAACGTATAATTCACACGACCAAAAAATGATACCAGATAATTTTCATTTATAAATGATGAATTATCAGATACTTGTGTTCCATCCCCGTTGCGGGTAAGATTTTTACCATCTTTATAAAAATGCTGCCATGAATAACCGGCTGTGGCATCAATTTTACTGTTTATAGATTTCAGGTCTTTTACATAGTTAAGGTAGAAATCAAAAAGCTGAGATTTCCCGCTCTGGGTATAGTCATTTAAACGTCCGATCCCACTTCTGTATGTAAAAGCTGCGTTATCCGAAGCGTAGTTATGTCCGTTCGTGTTGAAT
>CAIOOC010000047.1 GCA_903859795.1 uncultured Bacteroidia bacterium | reverse complement strand
CATTTTGTGTCAAAAGATGATTAAACCGTAATTCTGATTCCCACCAGAATGTTTTACCGGATGATTTTAAACCTAATATTTCCTCTTTTACTTTCCGAAGAAAATCAAATTCTTTATTGCAACATAAAACAAAAACTTTATTAAGAAAATCGCGATAATTTTCAACGGTATCCTCGTATGAAAAATGATTGTCAAGCCCCTCCTTTATCCATGTTGTATCTGCATGATAAGCTCTCGCGGTATTATGTGCTATTGATTTGTTGGATGCTGTAACCACCATTATTGGGCAGGTTACAGGTTTATGTGCCTTAATTCCGTTTTTTAAAGCCCTTAAAACCTTAATCCCAGATAAATTATCGTAATCAGTAACTGCACCTTTTTCGCCAAATAATCTCAAATCGAGTATGATTAGATCGGGATTTTTCATATTGACATTAACGAAACATTGATGAATCAAGTTTTCGATATTTGTTTTTCCAGGATTAATTACGGTGAAATTTTCAGGTATCACTCTCCCATAAATCACATATTGAAAGACAGTTGCCCAACCCTCATCGGCCTGATCATCAATGTATAGAATTTTGGGTGACTTTTCTTTTAATTTTTGAATATACCACTGAATATTAAAGATATCCTTTGCATTAAAATTCCTATTCTTTATTTCAATATTTTGTGCATTTTTGGCAAATAAATTTTCAAGTTCAACTTCAGATCGCCGTTTATCCTGTCCTTTAACGTGTATCAGTTCTTTATATTTCTTAATTCTTTCCTGTTCTTTCAATGAATCAATCTTCTCATTCTCCAAACGGTTAATTTTTCTTCTGATCTTTTTGATTATTCCCGCGAGCCACGTAAAAAGTCTTTGCCACCAAGTCAAAGGTTGAATCTCTTCCAATGCAATATTTAATCGAATGATTTCTTTCTGATCAGCTTCTATTTTTGTCTCAAGTTTCACGTATTGTTTCTCATAGTCTTTTGGGGATAGGGTGAAACTTTCAAAGTTAGTATGCAGTTCTTTCTGAATTTCAATGTATGCCGGGCTTATTTGCTCAATTTGTTCACCAAAAAGATATTCTGCCAGTTTCCCCTGATAGCTTTCTTTTTGAATTGCAGAAAGGAACATCTCTTTTTCAATCGGCTTAGCGGTTTCTGTATCCAATTTATGGAGGTAGCGGTGTGCTTTCCATAACTGTAATACTCCCCACCAATTGGCAAAGAAGTGGCGGTCGTCGGGCAAATAAGACTCTGCTTTCAGGTACCTTGATAAATCATACGGAGCAACTTTTTTTGCCAAATTTTCAACATCGAGAGAGGCTAAATCGAAGGGCAACCGGATAAAACTTAATCCTTCGGAAAAAAGGATGAGGTGATCGGGTGATAACTGCATCAATTGCTCCCGGTTTAGAAACGAATAGAGGATGCAATGCTGATTCAGATGATAGAGCCGTAAAAATTTAAAGAGTTTTATTCCTGCACACGCAGAGCGGTTTTCGGCTCCAGAAATCAGGTTAATATTTACCAGAAACAGGTCGACATACGGGAATTCTTCGTGGATATATTTGGCAAGATCGTTAATAGGTTCGGAAAGTTGAAGCTCAGTTAGCACTTCGATTTTATTCTTACCACCGTTGCTTAATTTTACGAAACAATCAGTACGCCAGGAATTTTCATTTTCAAGAAAGAGAATGTTCATAATCTGTTCGTTTTGAATATACTTGCCCTACCAGGCCTGAGTTATCGAAAATATGCCATTTACAATTTTTTGCTTATCCTTTATGTAATTTCCCGTTTTCGAGATCAAATGTTCCTCAAACTTGCTTTGATCTTTGAATAAAGTCTTTAATTCCGGAATAATATGTTCATTCTTAATCCTGGCATTGTTCAGGTAGGAGGAATAGACCAAAACATTTTCTCTTTCGTCCAGGGAAATTAATTCTATAAGACCTTTTGTAGGCATAATATCCTCCAGATCTTGAGGAGTGAATTCTTTTGCGTCTAAAGGATGATTTGATTTTAAATTAAGATCAAAAATATAAGCTTCCCATTTTTTAAGCTGCGTTATCGCTTGTGATTCTTCAGAATTATTCTCAGAGTAGATCATTTTCTTTTGAGCAGTTGTAACACTATTTACGAATGTAATATCAAGGCATTTTCCTACGGAACTATCTACGAGAATTTGTTTCCTTAGCGATTGGACATCTCTATCATCCTCTACCCAGAGTACCCTTAAACGCTCACCATGGTACTTTTTGGAAAGAATATCAAGGATTATATCTGTCATAATATCTTTACCGGTTTTTACAACTTCCTTCCAAAAATCCATGTAAAAATTACTATCCAAATAAACTGATAACGGGTTCATAAAAACACTGGAAAGCATAGTGATTTCAATTTGATTTTCTTTTTGTTTTGAATCAATACCACAACTACTTAGAAAACTTGTTGAATTTATATCGCAATAATCAAAGCTTTCTTTTGCAACCATGAAATTCTGCCCTGGGATGATTGTATCTCCTTTTATGGAGAAATGTTTGTATAATAAAACATTTAGCTGGTTCAGGTAACAGCTCTTTTTTATCGCATCGGGAAATGAAACAACATATGAAACAATATTTGTTTCGGGCGCATATAAGGGAATGACCTTAAATCCCTGATTAATTTCTTCATCAGCATTAAAAGTTTCAATTGTGTTCCAGAATATGTCGGCAGCATGCATCGAATTTTTAATCAATAAACCGTGCGCTTCCTGCGTGAAAGGTAACACTTTATTTGATAAGAAACATGCTGCAGCAGCAGCTCCTGGCCGACTCCCTTCTAACGTCCACTGACCTAAAAATGCCGTGCATAAATCAGTTTCATCCGAAGGGGTGTTCAGGTAAGTAGGATGATAAGAAATAAAGTCCTTCATTCTTGTGTCAGCAAACAACACACTCCCCGCAGGATAGGGGATATAGCCCATTTTATGCGGATCAATTGTTATTGAATCGGCTTTGCTGATCGCCCTGATTTTTTTGCACCATTTTTCATTGATTGTTGACTTTCCATTCAATTTAAAAAGACTATTTTCACGTTTCAGATAACCGAGGACTTCTTTGTCGGATGCAAAACTTTCAGATTTGATAGTCTCCATGAATACAGAAGGGAAATATCCTCCATACGCCCCATCCACATGGATTATAAATGAATACTTTTCCAACTCTTTTTTACTTCTGAATTCAACGATTTCATCAATGGGATCAATACTGCCTTGTTTACTTGATCCCAAAATTCCGATAACTGCCAGAGTTGATGTGCCTGATTCATTCAATTTATTGCATAAATCCTCTATGTCCATCCTAAAAGAAGAATCAATGTCGACTTTGACTAATTGATCCTGCCCTATTCCAATAACATCAAGTGCTTTTTCCCATGAATAATGGTAAGACTTTGCAATATATACTTTTGGTAATTCGATATGTTCCTTATTCACTTCGAGCTTCTCAATCATATGATGAATCCCATAAACGCCCAATCGGGTAACTGAGAATTTGTCAATCAAATTTTTAACTTCAACCAGCTCATTTGGTTTTCTATTAGAGAAACGATTGTAAATTTCATCTTTCAAATTTAGGATTTCGGAAACTGAAAGGTTAAAAAGTTCATTAAAACCTACTGACTTAATATCGCTACCCAATTCATTAATAAATATATCCCCAATAAATTTGCATTCAGGAACTAATTTCGCAGCTAATTTCGCTGATAATGGGTAATATTTGATGTTTCTTGCCACCCATAATGCTTCAATGTTTGCTGTTGTGCCACCGGCACAAAGATGCCCCCACGAATAATCTCCTGTTAATTTTTCACATGATTTGTAACCAACCATTTTGCAGAGGGCGTTAATATACTCAAGTTCCATTTTTGTTGTTGCAGGTGATGACTCTCCCACAACATTATTTGGGTTATAAAGCATCGTTGCAAAATAGGCTGCGATCCCTGAAATTAAAAGATCACCATGCATATGTCCGATATAACGCGGATGATATAAAGGAACTCCCTTTTTTAACTCCGATAAAACACCCTGCAAGTGCTGTTTGAGTAAAGCAATCGTATCATAGTAATTCTTTTTTAACTTGTCTTTCTCCGAAATGATTGTATCGTCCTGTGGATGAAAATTCTTTCGCAAAAAACAAGAATCCCGAACAATTTCAACGATCAATGATTCATACAAATTTTGATTCTCAGCTTTTGGCCCTAAAAACAAGGCTTTTACATCTATCATGGTTCAATTATTTAGGAGATGATAACTGGAAAACGATTAAATTGCACATTGGACATTTTAAGGATATTCGATTTATCAGGGTAGTTCTGAGAAATATATTCCCGGGTTAACCATGAATATATTTTTACCTTAAAACGTACTCCCGGACGGAATTTTATTAATCTCCGTGCAATATCCAATCCATTTAATTGAGACATTTGTCCTCCAAAATGTGCATCAATTAAAAAAACATCACCTTCTATAGGTCTTATGCCAAGTATTTCTGACTCTGTATTACGGCAATGGCCTTTAATTCTGCCTTCAATAATTTTGGCATAATCCTCATTTCGGAACAAAATAAAATAACGAATATCCATTTCGGTTAAGTTGTAAATTTCACAATCTTTGACTTTCCAGCTTTAATTATCATACCTTCCAGTAACTTGAGCTTAAGATCCGGATTAATGAGTTTTTCACCAGAAATTGTAACCGCTCCTTGTTTAATTAAAGTACGGCTCTCACTTTTTGAGTTTAGTGAGAACAATTCTTTAATAAGATCGACGAATGCAACAGGTTGAGGAAAGCTGATAATACTAAACTCTGGTATGCCATGAATTATTTGTGTCCCATAACCATTAAATGCCTTTTCGGCAGAATCTTCATCATGATATGTTCGCACAATCTCGAAAGCGAGTTTTTTCTTAATCTCTAAAATGTAGCTGGTAGATGGGTTATTCCCTAATACTGATTCCATTTCATTGATCTTTTGCAGATCAACATCGGTAAGTAAAGTGAAATATAAAACGATATTGTTGTCGTGCATCCGCATAATCTTCTCAAACATGATTGGTGCAGGTTCGTCGATACCAATATAGTTTCCCAAAGACTTTGACATTTTTTGTACCCCATCAGTGCCGGTAAGAATAGGCATGGTTATACAAATCTGTGGTTCCTGTCCAAAGAATTTCTGCAGGTCGCGGGCAAAAGTAAGGTTGAAAGTTTGGTCTGTGCCTCCCAGTTCAACATCCGCTTTTAATGCAACTGAATCGTAGCCCTGCATAAAAGGATAGAGGAACTCGTGCAACCGAATCGATTCGCCACTTTCGAATCGTTGTTTGAATGTATTATGTTCGAGCAACCTGGCCATGGTTGATTGCGCCGCCAATTTTACGACATACTCAAATGTCATATTCTTTAGCCAATTGCTGTTGTAAACAACAGTAGTTTTCTCTTTATCAAGAATTTTGGAGATCTGATCTAAATAGGTTTGTGCATTGTCAAGAATTTGAGCCTCGGTGAGTGGTGGCCTGGTTTTATCACGCCCGGAAGGATCGCCGATACGGGCGGTAAAATCGCCGATCAGAAAAAAGACTTTGTGCCCCAAATCCTGAAAATGGCGTAATTTTCGGAAAACTACTGTGTGGCCTAAATGAATATCAGGTGCAGTTGGGTCAACACCTAATTTAATATTCAAAGGAAAACCTGAAGCAATCGACTTCTCAATTTTCCTGACTAACTCCTCCTTATTAATAAGGTTTTCGACTCCACGCTGGATCAATTCGAGCTGACATTCCAATGTAGCATTCATTTCGTTGGTTTTAAAGGTTAGGCAAATAACGAAATCAATTGGTTATCTGAAGTTATCAGATAACCTACTCCACCCCGGCCATCTTTAGGACCCCATCTCTAAAATTATTAAAAGTTTGAATGTCATCCAGGGGGCGATTTTTTAAATCGTTCCAAAGCTGGTCAATATTTTTTATTACTTTATCTCCTCCATCAATTACCGAAATGCAGGGCGTTTTTATGTCGATTCCTTCTAATAGAGATAAATCTGGTTTCTTTATTAAACACTCATGAAGAAATTCCAGGACTGATTCAAGTTTGTCGTTTCCAAACCATTCGATGATATACTTTAGAGCTATATCATAATCCTCTTTATTAAAATGATCATGAGTCCAGGCTTCTATTAATTTCCCCAATCGAAAATAGCCCACATCCCTAGGTTCATGTTGTCCTTTTTTACATTGCTTAATTACCTTCGAATTCTGCATTTTTATAAGCTCGTGTTCTGCATTTGCAGGCGTTGTATGATACATAAAAAGTGTATCTGGGGAGAATAGGCAACTTGAATAATTCTTGATATCAACTGAATCTGATACCAATACGATATCAAACAAATCCTCTTCAATAACACTTTTTGCTAATATTGGTCCATTTGAGTTTATTATCAAATATTCATTGTCAGGTTGCCCGAAAATAGTATTTAAAGTAAAATTGCCTTGTACATCTATTTCCCCCTTATAAAAGCATTTCATGAAAAATTCGCTTTCAGATAAATCTGGTAACGTGTGGCTTAATCCCTTTTCATAATCGTCAATATTCTGAACGATGCAAACAACCTTAGTTTTATTCATTGAATTAGTTTTTAATGATTCTTCTAGAACTATATAATGCTTCAGTAAAAGCAAATTTATTGTGCACATCAATTAAGCACTGCGATACGATCGAGAAATTAACATACCGGATATCTTCAGGCAAATTATGAGGCACTCCCCTG
The DNA here is from genome assembly GCA_903859795.1 of uncultured Bacteroidia bacterium. Classification (GTDB taxonomy): domain Bacteria; phylum Bacteroidota; class Bacteroidia; order Bacteroidales; family Prolixibacteraceae; genus JAAFHB01. Next base: position 881 of record CAIOOC010000047.1, on the reverse strand, counting down.
CCTGAAGTAATTATTATTTTGTCATATTCGATTATTTCGTATCCGTTTTGAAAGCAGATAATATTTTTAATGAAGTCTGATATTTCATTATCTTTATTGTATGATTTTGATTTTGAACTTTCATTAAATGCTGAAATAAGTTTTTCAATGATCCCAAGATGGATAACAAGGAATTCTGCACTTTTAGATTTTGCTTTATCTTGTATATAGTTAATTATCTCCTTATAAGAATCGTTAAAATTTTGCTCATTTAAATTACAATTCTTTTTAGGAGGAACTAATATATTTGTTTTGGAATATAAAATTTTATACGGTATGCCTGTATCGCAGTAACAAGGATTAGGAACTTTACAATCATCAGATCTATCGATATAATAGGTTTCATTTTCCGCATGATCTTGAATTCTTTCATCAATTACAACTATTATTAGTGGCCAACTGAAGTAACGAGTAAGGGGTTCAATTCTAAAAAAATGGTCGTTGATGGAATTTCGAATCTCGATAAAAGCATAGTTATTCTCTTCATTACAATAGCCCTTGCCATGATTTGAAACTAACGCTCTTTTTTTGTCGATTTTTGACTTTAAATTATCGGGGATTATTCTATCAGATTTCATCATATCATCATTTTGATAAAGTAATAATTGATTTGCAGAATAATACAAATTCCAAAGAGCCTTTTTAATATTCCAAATTTCAGTTTCTGAATTTATAATTTCTGTAGTCTTATCATATTGTAATATCCTTTTAGAAAAACGTGGATTCTTTTCAATCTTCTTAATTATCAAACTCTTATTCCCAGTTACTACTACTAACTTATGAGGATAAACTCTTTTTTCATCAATCTTATAATCATTTAGAATCCAAATTCCTTCATTATT
>CAIOOC010000046.1 GCA_903859795.1 uncultured Bacteroidia bacterium | reverse complement strand
CGTTGTCCGAATTAATGGGAGCATACAAAACAACCGTTTCAAAACAAATTCATTTATTAGGATATTCAAATTTTGCATGGCAACGCTCGTTTTATGATCATATAATCCGCGATGACAGATCGTATGAAAATATTTCAAATTACATTTTAAACAATCCCCTAAAATGGGAAGAAGATAAATTTTACAATCAATGAGTAACAACACATCAAGCATAGTATCAAAAGTATGGAGTTTCTGTAATCCACTAAGAGATGTAGGGGTAGGTTATGGTGACTATCTGGAACAACTTACCTACCTGCTGTTCTTAAAAATGGCAGATGAATACAGCAAACCACCCTATAACAGACAACTAAATATCCCAAAGGAATATAACTGGGAAAGTCTGACAGCAATTAAAGGTGCAGAACTGGAATTGCATTATTCTGTTTTACTAAGGGAACTTAGTACCCAAAAAGGAATCCTTGGACAGATATTCACCAAGAGTCAGAATAAGATTCAGGATCCTGCCATGTTAGCCAAGATCATTGACATGATTGACAGTGAGCAATGGCTGGTCATGGGAGCTGATGTTAAAGGTGATATTTATGAAAAGCTGTTGGAGCAGAATGCACAGGATGTAAAAAGCGGAGCTGGTCAGTATTTCACACCAAGACCTCTAATCAGGGCAATGGTGGAATGCATCCAGCCCCAACCAATGAAGACCATTGCCGACCCTGCTTGTGGTACAGGAGGCTTCTTTTTGGCAGCTTATGATTATCTGGTAGCCAATAATAAACTGGATAAGGACCAGAACAAGTTTATCAAGCTTCAGACCTTTTATGGAAATGAAATTGTGGCAGGTACAAGAAGGCTGGCATTAATGAATATGTTCCTTCATAACATAGGTGACATTGACAGTGACAATTTTATTTCTCCTGCTGATGCGTTAATAGCACCATCACCAACAACTTATGATTATGTGCTGGCTAATCCTCCATTTGGGAAAAAGAGTAGTCAGACTTTCACAAATGATGAAGGGGAACAGGAGAAAGATGATCTGACTTATAACAGACAGGATTTCTGGGCAACCACCAGTAACAAACAATTGAATTTTGTACAACATATCAGGTCAATGCTAAAGACAACTGGTCTTGCAGGAGTAGTTGTACCAGATAATGTATTGTTTGAAGGTGGAGCAGGTGAAACAGTAAGAAAGAAATTACTGGAAACAACTGACCTGCATACCATCTTAAGATTACCCACTGGAATCTTTTATGCTCAGGGAGTAAAAGCCAATGTGATATTCTTTGATAATAAACCTGCAAGTAAAGATCCCTGGACAAAAGAGATCTGGGTTTATGATTACAGGACAAATATTCATCACACCCTAAAGAAGAATCCTTTAAAACTGGATGATCTTAAAGATTTCATCACCTGTTATAATCCATCAAACAGATTTAAAAGGAAAGAAACCTTTAATGCAGAAACTAATCCAGAGGGTAACTGGAGAAAATTCAGCTATGATGAGATTATCAATAGGGATAAAACCAGTTTGGACATAACATGGTTAAAGGATAAATCACTGGCTGATCTGGATAATCTACCTGATCCTGAAACCATAGCAGAAGACATCATTGAGAATCTGGAAGCAGGATTGGAGAGTTTCAGGGAGATCATGATAAAACTTAGCAAATAGGATATATGGATAAAACTGAACTGACTGAAAGATGGCATGAGGTGTGTTACTTCCTTCATCAAAGCATTTCACCTTCTATAAGTGAAGAGTTGTTTGAGCAAAAAGTTTTTCAGGTACTTGAAAAAATGGGGTGGAGTTCATTTAGAAAAGAAATTCAACCCAAGCAAAGTATTCAAGTTGGTAGCAATAATTGGATTATACCTGACATTACAGTTAAATCACAGGAAAAGAATTTCCAATTTGTTGTTGAAGTAAAAAAACCTTCAGCCAACATTGAAGATAGCAGTCACAAAAATCAGCTATTCTCTTATATGAGGATGCTGAAAATTGAGTTTGGATTACTAATTGGTAGTAATATTAAAATCTACTATGATGGACTACTTTCTGATTCTGAAGTTCCAGTTTTACTGTCACAATTTCAATTTGATGAATCTTCAGAAGATGGAATAAGATTTATTAACCTATTCAGTAAGGATACATATTCTGAAAACAAGTTAACCCAGTTTACAGAAGAAATGTTTGTTAAAATGCAAGCAAAGAAAGACTACAAGAAAATCCTGAATGTAATTACCAGTGAAGAATATGTTGGTAAACTCAAGCAACTAATAGAAAGTGATTTAAAAGAATTGTTTAATGATCAGGCTATCATTGAAGCATTAGAGAACATCTCAATAAGAATAGTCTCTAATCATGATGATTCACCAATTAGGAATTCAAGCTTTCAAAAAGAAACAACATCTCCACAGCACTATCAGAAGAAAGGAGTAATTTATGAATTCAGACCATCCAATGAAGTGGAATTCAAAAGGCTCTTATTAAAAAATAAATTTGCCT
>CAIOOC010000045.1 GCA_903859795.1 uncultured Bacteroidia bacterium | reverse complement strand
TCACGCAGGCGGAGACCGAGAGATGGAAGGCGTTGAGAACCGACCGCTATTTCTTCTTCGAGGGCGTGCAGAGATGGGCAAATGGCATGGGGAGGCGCGTCATGGATTTGAGCGGACATATAGTCAATGAACCTTCCGTGCTCCTATAGAAAACAAGGAGAATATATGAAAACTATATTTGAAAATTTTCAAAAAGTTGTCAAATCTGAAATCTATGGGGTTGTGGTTCTTTCTGTTTGCTGCTTCGTTTGTTTGCGGGGCGCAAATGCAAAGTCAACACTTACTACGTAATACATAATGGCTACAAAAATTAAAATCACGCCAACCCAAAACCACCATTTATGATGGATATGCTTCAAGTGAAATTTATGCTTATTGAGAGACCTGTCATGGTCTATTTCGTCCTGAAGATTCTGCTTATTTTCATTCATTTGTTTTTTCCTTTCCTAATTTAATTATTAATAATTTTTGGTGATGTTATTCTTTTTCTTTTTCAAGTGCCGCAACTTTCATCAGACGACGCCTGAACCGTTCTTCCCCTTTGAAGTGGGCATTCAAAAATATCCGGACTAAATCCCATGATAGTGAATATCCCGTGATCTGTCCACCTAAGCACATAATATTCATATCATCATCTTCTACTCCCTGATGAGCGGAGAAGGAATCTGTGATTAACGCTGCACGCACACCGAACACCTTGTTGGCTGCAACACATGCACCTACACCGCTTCCGCAGATGGCCAGTCCTCGTGCAACATCACCCTTGGCCACTGCCATTGCAAGAGGTATCACAAAATCAGGATAGTCATCGCCAATATTCAATTTATGAGCGCCGAAGTCTTCTACTATATAACCGGCGGTCCTGAGTGCCACAATCAGTTCCTCTTTCAATACAAACCCACCATGGTCGGCAGCTATACCTATTCGCATCATTTTTCTATTATTTTAAGTTTTTTCTTTTTCTATGTTTTGATCTGATTCCATTTCCAGTTGCGTATTTCCGGCAAATCCTGGCCGTGTTTATTAATATATGTTCTGTGTTCAATAAGTTTTTCCTCCAGCAATAGTTTTAGTTTAGCCGCTTTGTCACTCAATTGTGGCAGACGATTTATGACATCTATTACCAGGTGAAACCGATCAAGGTCGTTGAGCACCAGATTGTCAAAAAAAGTAGTTATGGTACCTTCTTCCTTATAGCCACGAACATGCATGTTTTCATGATTAGTACGGCGGTAGGTAAGAAGATGTATTAGTTTTGGATAGCCGTGAAAGGCAAAAACAATAGGTTTATCTTTCGTAAACAGAGCATCGAACTCAGAATCAGTTAATCCGTGTGGGTGTTCTGTACTGGGTTCAAGTTTCATAAGATCGACCACATTAACCACCCTGATTTTTATGTCAGGTAAATGTTCCCTAAGAATGGAAACTGCTGCCAATGATTCAAGGGTTGGCACATCACCGCAACTGGCCATTACTACATCTGTTTCCGAACCCTGATCATTACTCGCCCATTGCCAGATACTTATTCCGCTGGTGCAATGTTCTATTGCATCTTCCATGTTTAACCACTGAGGTGCCAGATATTTACCGGCAATAACAACATTTACATAATTATGGCTCCTTAAGCAATGATCTGCAACGGATAATAAACAATTCGAATCTGGTGGCAGATAGACACGCGCGATGGAAGCCTTTTTGTTTACTACATGATCGATGAATCCCGGATCCTGATGGGTATCACCATTATGCGCCTGTTGCCAGACATGGGAGGCAAGCAGGTAATTCAATGATGCTATATTTTTTCTCCAGGGCAATTTATTACAGATTTTCAGCCACTTGGCATGTTGATTAAACATAGAATCAACAATATGAATAAATGCTTCATAACTGGTAAACAGCCCGTGTCGTCCGGTGAGCAGGTATCCTTCGAGCCAGCCTGCGCATTGATGTTCGCTCAACATCTCCATTGCCC
>CAIOOC010000044.1 GCA_903859795.1 uncultured Bacteroidia bacterium | reverse complement strand
GGATATTCCCCGAAAAAATTTAATATTTAGTGCAAAAGTTGGGTTTTGAAATTTCTGACCCTAATCGCAATATATTTTTAAAAGAACCTAAAACCTGATGAACAGAAGAAAATTTACTTCAATTTCGGCACTGGGAGTAGCAGGGACAAGTATCCTTAATCCACTCCATGGAAACGCGAAAGAACAACCGAAACAGTTTTTCAAAAACATTGCGGAATATGCCAGGCTATCCCTAAACTGTTTAGACAGGTTTTGCGATAAATCAAGGGGCCAGATACCCTATTTCTATACCGAATTCAACAGGACTCCGTTGAGCGCCGGACATCAGATCTGGTCCTATGGTGATGGCCTTGGTAGAACGGTCGATGCTTTGGTGCTCATTCGCCACATGCTTGGTCAGCAGATAAATTCACCCGACGATCACGTTAAACAAACAACACTTATCAGTTTCATTGCCCCTGACGGACTATCATGGTGTCCTGCAGAACCCTGGACAATATCTGTCCCGCATACACGACCCGCATGGCTTCAACAGGGAACGCTGCTGGCCTTTACAAGTTTATACCTCTCCACTAAAAATGAGTATTACAAACTCCTCGCAGAGAAGAATATTGACGGGATCATCAAACTTGCACGGTTTTATGATGACGGACATGCTGATTTCCCGGGCGACTATTTCACATTAGCCGAAGGGTGGTCAAAACCTTCGGATGACAGGATGCACCGCCCTTCAATCTTTTACACTTCGGTGACCATGCCGTTAATGAGGTTCTATCGGGCAACAAAGTACGAGCCGGCTCTGAAGCTAGCTTCCGCATTGATTCAATGGACTTTATCAGACAATAACGATGTTTCAGGAATGTTTGAACTGGGACATTTTCACAGTCAAAGCCGAATTATTACTGCACTGTTGCTGCGCGCAAAATCAACAGGGTCGATAGGTGATATAATAAAAGCTGAACAGCTCTATCTGAAAGCCAAAAAGCTGGGAACCGAATCGGGCTGGTTCCCGGAGCAAATAAACAATCCGGAGCTCAACCGCTCAAAGCTTGCCGAGACCTGTTGCCTGACGGATATGCTGGAGTCAGCTATCCTGCTTGCAGAGCTTAAAGATGAAAAATACTGGAACGATGTCGAAAGGTTTGCCAAAAATCACCTGTTTGCTTTCCAGATTTCTGACACAGGGTGGTTTGCACATACCGATCATAAGGCCCACGTTCTGGGTTACGAACCAATCCTGAAAAGCGATAAAATCGGGGAACTGATCAAAGGGGGATTTGCTGGTTGGGGGGCTGTCACAGCGATGTCAGACGACTCTCCGTTTGCCAATGCCAATCAGCAATGCTGCAATGCCGCCGGGGCACGCGCCTTGTATGACGTATGGAAATATGCGGTCTCAGACAACGGAACTGAGTTTACAGTAAATCTTCACATTCACCGCAAACACAAATGCGCAGAGATAATAATGGAGGAAGGAACCTCAGGAACATTGTCGATAAAGGTCCTGGCCGATCGCGAAATACGGGTGCACTTGCCGGAGAACCTCAAAGTAACAGAAGTTATTGCCTCAGTAAATAATCAATTGGTTCAACCTGAACTGAAAGCAGGATTTCTTAATTTTGGGCCACTCCATTCCAATGACAGGGTAAAAATTGATTATCCGATGAAAAGCATCGTCCGGGAAGAGCACCTTGCCGCCGGAGATTTCAGGTTTACTTACCAGGGTTCAACCGTCGCAAAGGCTGAACCCAGGCAGAAATTCGGGGAATATTTTACATACCTGAGATTTACAGACCAGCCACCTAAATTCGATGAAAACCTGATGGAAGAGATCGATTCGCTCTGACATCGTCTATGCAATCACATAAGCTTTTCACATGCTCTACAACGAAACTGGCATAAATTGACCGAAATGTTACTCAGGTTCCCTTTTCTTTAATTTTTTTACATAATAGATGGATATTCCAATAGAGATAACAGCAAACGCAAGGAACGCCAGTATCCTGAATATTAGATCCGTTTTCGCAAGGTCAACAAGAAAAAGATAGAAAGCCGACACCAGCAGGTTCCCCATTCCCATCCACCTGTACTTGATACTTTTAATCAGGATGCTTAACCCAAAATAAACTCCGGCAATAAACAACCAGGTGACAGTAATATATTGCCCTGGCAACCCTCTGTAAGTAGCAT
>CAIOOC010000043.1 GCA_903859795.1 uncultured Bacteroidia bacterium | reverse complement strand
AGTGGTCTCATAAACCTAAAGAAGAATGTTAGGAGTAGTGTTCTAATGTGTGCACCATCAACATCGGCATCAGTCATGATGATGATTTTATCATATCTGAGTCCTTCAAAGTCGAAATTATCTTTTACTCAAGTTCCTATAGCAGTAATAAGTGCTTTTACTTCATTGTTTGCCATGATTTTTTGAATCACCGCCTGTTCAGTATTTAATATTTTACCTCTCAGTGGCAAAATAGCTTGGAAATTACTATTACGTCATTGTTTAGCACTTCATCAGGCTGAATCTCCTTCGACAATGTACATTTCAGTTCATTCTTTGCTTTTTCTTGCACAATCCGCTAACTTTCCAGGAAGTACTCATCATGCTAATATATTTTTTCTCAATACAGTTTCTTTCGCGAATTTAGCTGCTAACCTTGCTCTTGCTGCGAGTTCTACCTTTTCGAATATTCTATCAAATTCTCCTTCGTGCTCTACAAAATATCATTTAAGATAGTCATAGACCATAGTTTCTACTTGTCCTCTTACATAACTATTTCAAAGTTTTCATTTTGTCTGTCATTCAAATTGTGGTTCAGGGATCTTAACGGTAACGATAGCATAGAGTCCATCAGTTACATCAGAATATTGAAATTCTCAGATTTTTTTATTAATCTTATCTTTTTCTTTTCCTACCTCATTGATAATATTCAAGAGTGCAGATTTAAATCCTAATACATGGCTTCCACCGTCAATAGTGTGGATGTTGTTCACATAAGAAAGAATGTGATCATTACTCGTGTTTACAAATTCAAATGCTATTTCAGCCAAACAGTCTTTCCCTTCTGTCTTGAAATAATGTTGGGAAGAAAGTGTCTGTTGTGTACCTACAAGGTTTTTTAGCCAAGTTTTGATTCCTCATTCGAAATAAAATCTCTGTTTAAATCCTGTTTTTTTATTAACGAAATTGAAGGTAATGCCAGGAGAAAGATAAGCAGATTGTTTCATCCTTGCTATCTCGATGGTCTGAGAAAACTCTACCGTTTCAAAAACCGTAGCATCAGGTTTAAATTTTACTGATGTTCCCATTTTATCACTATCTCCTATTTCTTGAATATCACCATCAGGGATACCTCTCTGATATCTTTGGAAATATTTTTTTCCATTTTTGTATACAGTTACTTCAAGCCATTCGCTTAATGCATTTACTACAGAAGCACCTACTCCATGAAGTCCTCATGAAATCTTGTACGCTCATTTATCAAATTTACCTCCTGCATGAAGAACAGTAAAAACAGTTTCCAAAGCAGATCTTCCTGTTTTTTCGTGTTTATCAACAGGGATACCTCTTCCATTATCATGGACAGTAACCGATCCATCTTCATTCAAACAGGTTGTGATAGTTGTACAATATCAGGCCAATGCTTCATCTACAGCATTATCAATAATCTCTTGTACAAGATGATGTAATCCCTTTGCATCAGTAGATCAGATATACATTCCTGGTCTTAGTCTAACGGGTTCTAATCATTCTAATACTTTGATGTGCGAGGCATCATAATCTTTTGAACTTAATTCTCCCATGTGTCTATACTAGTAAACTAACTAAAATACAATATGTTGAGTAATAAGATATACTGTAGCAATTAATCATCAATATAATCATCATCATCGAATCTACTCATATAATCATCTTCTTCGTCTTCATTATCTTCCTTTACCTTTCTTCATTTCTTCTTTTTCTTACTTTCACCAGCTTCGAGTTTAGCAATATCATCTTCGATTCCAAGTATTTTTTGTAATCAGGCATGTTCTTTAAGCTTTTGAATAACCTTTTGTTCAATTTGTCTTACCCTGTCTCTTGTGACATTAAATTCTTCTCAGACTTGTTCAAGGGTATACCTCGGTCCATCGATACCATATCTCATTTTTACGATTTTAGCTTCTCTGTCATCAAGCATTCCAAGGATCATATCGAGATTATTTCTTAATGCATTTTTTTCTGCAAATTGGTCGGGTCTGAGCGTGTTTCCATCTTCGATAAGATCAGCAAGGGTATCTCTTCCTTCGTCTCAAACCT
>CAIOOC010000042.1 GCA_903859795.1 uncultured Bacteroidia bacterium | reverse complement strand
GTACCCATAACCTTGACGAGGTGGTGAGGCCTGACTTCACCTCCCACAGCTCCGAGGTGAGCATCAAAAGCGCCCGCACCAACTATGACATCTGTTGAAAGGCCAAGTTTTTTCGCCCATTCTTCAGAAAGGTTTCCAGCGGGAACATCGCAAGTAAATGTCTCACTATAAAGTCTTTCCCTGAGCCCGGAAAGCAAAGGATCAAGTTTTTCAAGAAAATCATTATCAGGCAATCCGTTAAAATCGGGGTGCCACATTGCCTTGTGGCCTGCAGCACAGCGGCTCCTTTTAAGAAGAAGAGGATCAGTATTGCCGGTAAGCAGGGCAGGGATCCAGTCACAATGTTCGACCCATGAAAATGCGTTTTCCCTTACCTCCTTACTGCTGCGTAAAACATGGAGTATTTTGGCCCAGAACCACTCTGAGGAGTAAATTCCTCCTTCATATTTCGTAAAATCGGTACCACCCCATCCGGTGCTAAATTCGTTAATTTCAGCTGCTTCCCTAACAGCGGTATGATCCTTCCATAAAACAAACATGGCATCGGGATTGCTGCTGAATTGGGGTTTCAGTGAGAGTGGCGTTCCATTCCTGTCGACTGCAATGGGTGTGGAACCAGTTGTATCGACCGAAATCCCTGAAATATTTTTAATGATATCCTCCGAAACCAGTGCCAGGGCCCCTTTTACCGATTGTTCAAGACCTTCGACATAATCGAGCGGATGCTGTCTGAAACGGTTGACTGAAGGATCGCAGAACAGACCCTTTTTCCAGCGCGGGTATTCAAAAACAAAGCTCCCTTCAATTCTGCCATTAGCGGCATTTACAATGACTGACCGCACAGAATCGGTGCCGTAGTCTATTCCGATTACATATTTATTTGCCATATAATAATTTATAATTGATTAGCTTTTTTCAAAATTCTATTTCAATCCAATCTTTTTGTTTATTAAGAACTTACACCTTATTTACTCTGTCCGTAATAGGCGCCGCTTCCATGTTTTCTGTTGAAGTGTTTATCGAGGAGAGATTTTTTTACAGGTTCTTCCCTCCCGAGGAGTAAAGTGAAGAGTGCCATTTTTGCAATCTCCTCAAGGGCAACAGCATTATATACAGCATTTGAAGCATCGGCACCCCAGCAAAAAGGACCGTGCCCGTTTACCAGCACAGAAGGAATATGGAGCGGATCAGCTCCTGCGAGGGCTTCTTCAATTACACGACCGGTATTGATTTCGTAATCATTTTCCGTTTCGGCATCGGTAAGAAGTCTCGAACATGGAACTTCACCGTAAAAGTGGTCGGCATGGGTTGTTCCCAATGGAGGTATGGCTCTTCCGGACTGGGCCCATGCGGTTGCATATGTCGAATGAGTATGGACAATCCCCATGATGCCGCTGAAGGCCCTGTAGAGGTATAGATGTGTTGGAGCATCGGTTGATGGTCTGAATTGCCCTTCGACCTTATTCCCATCACAGTCGAGAACCACCATATCTTCCTGCTTCATTGT
>CAIOOC010000041.1 GCA_903859795.1 uncultured Bacteroidia bacterium | reverse complement strand
TACTTCAAACCGGGGATTGTGCGGAGGATTTAATTCGAATGTAGTCAAGCGAACCTCCGAACTTTTAACCACGACTTTCAAGGAACAGGTTAAAAAGAATCATGTTGATGTTTTTGCAATTGGGAAAAAGGCGGTTGACGGACTTAAATCGAAAGGGATCAAAGTTGCAGCAAGTTACCTCGATTTGTATGATAAAATGAATTTTTCGGCTGTCTGTGAGATTGCACAGGTGGTTATGGATAGCTATGCCAATGGCGATTATGATCATGTTGAACTGGTTTATAATCAGTTTAAAAATGCAGCTGTTCAAAACCTTGTAAATGAGCAATTCTTACCTGTTAGTATAAACAAACAGGATAATAGTAAGAATGGTAAGGGAGCTTCCAGATTATCATATCTTTTTGAACCTTCAATGCAGGAAATTGTGGTGACAATTATTCCTCAATCTCTGAAAATTCAGTTTTACAAGGCGCTTCTTGATTCGGTAGCAGCCGAACATGGAGCACGCATGACAGCAATGCATAAGGCTACTGATAATGCCTTTGAATTAATCCGGGAGCTGAAACTCAATTATAACAAGGCCCGTCAGGCTTCAATTACAAATGAAATTCTGGAAATTGTGAGCGGAGCCAATGCGATGAAAAGTTAAATCAGCGCAATCATTTTGAATATTGAATTAAAAATTAGCATAAAAATTCTATAAAAATACAGAACTATGTCGCAATCCAAAGGCAAAATCGTTCAGGTTATCGGACCTGTTGTGGATGTCAGCTTCGAGCAGGGGGGAAATGAATTACCTAAAATATTTGATGCGCTTGAAATAACGCGAGAGAACGGCCAGATCCTAGTTCTTGAATGCCAGCAACATATTGGTGAGCAAACGATCCGGACTGTTGCCATGGATTCAACAGATGGCCTTTCGCGCGGTATGGAGGTTGTTTCAACCGGGAAAGCAATCTCAATGCCTGTTGGAAGCGAGATAAAAGGACGTTTACTTAATGTAATTGGTGAGGCGATAGATGGAATTGGATTTATACCCAAAGTGAGGAGTTATGAAATTCATAATGATCCTCCAAAATTCGAAGATCTCTCAACTGAAAAGGAGGTACTCTTTACAGGAATTAAGGTAATCGATTTGCTCGAGCCCTATTCCAAGGGGGGTAAAATTGGACTCTTTGGAGGAGCCGGAGTTGGCAAGACTGTAATTATCATGGAGTTAATCAACAATATCGCCAAAAAATACGATGGACAATCGGTTTTTGCCGGTGTTGGTGAGCGAACCCGTGAAGGGAATGACCTTTTGCGCGAAATGATCGAATCGGATGTAATCAAGTATGGTGATGCATTTAAGCAGGATATGCTAAAGGGTGGTTGGGACCTCTCTCTTGTTGATAAGGAGGAATTAGCCAAATCAAAAGCTACCCTGGTTTTTGGCCAGATGAACGAACCACCGGGTGCACGTGCAAGAGTTGCCCTTTCGGGACTTGCAGTAGCCGAATACTTCCGCGACGGGGATAAAAAAGGGAAAGGAAATGATATTCTTTTCTTTGTGGATAATATTTTCAGATTTACCCAGGCAGGTTCTGAGGTGTCTGCTTTATTGGGGCGTATGCCTTCAGCTGTTGGTTATCAACCAACACTTGCGACGGAAATGGGGTTGTTACAGGAACGAATCACTTCTACAAAATATGGGTCAATAACCTCTGTACAGGCAGTTTATGTCCCGGCAGATGACTTAACCGACCCAGCTCCGGCTACCACATTTGCCCACCTTGACGCTACAACCGTATTAAACCGGAAAATATCTGAAATGGGTATTTATCCGGCAGTTGATCCTCTCGATTCAACTTCAAGGATACTCACAGCGGATATTGTTGGACGGGAACATTACGACACCGCTCAACGTGTAAAAGAGCTTTTGCAACGTTACCGTGAGCTACAGGATATTATTGCAATTCTTGGTATGGACGAACTTTCGGAAGCAGATAAATTAATCGTGCACCGTGCCCGTCGTGTACAACGGTTCTTATCACAACCATTCCATGTTGCAGAACAATTTACCGGAATGAAGGGGGTATGGGTCTCAATTGAAGATACAATTAAAGGGTTTAATGCGATAATTGACGGAAAGGTAGACCAATACCCGGAAACAGCTTTCAGCATGGTTGGTACTATTGACGAGGCCATCGAAAAAGGTGAAAAATTGCTTGCAGAATCACGATAAATCGCAAAACAGATCAGATAACTTACTTTTTATGATGCATCTCGAAATTATTACTCCTGAAAAATTGTTGTTTGAGGGTGAAATTACACTTATCAAACTGCCTGGTGTCTCCGGATCGTTCGAGATCATGACAAATCACGCACCTATCATTTCGACTCTGACTCTGGGAAAAATCAAAGTGAGAGAGACAAATGATGTAGTTACCTATTTTGAAGTTAAAGGCGGATTGATCGAAGTTTCAAACAATGAAGTGAAAGTACTTGTTGAATGACAGGGCATCACAGATAAAATTCTAAATTTGCTTATAAATTAAGAAAGTAGATTTAGAGATGATCCTATCATTATCAATATTAGGTATTTTTCTGTCTGTAATCCTACTGTACTTCAATGCCAGGAAATTTCCTGCCACTATTTACCTCGGTTTATTCTTTTTGCTGATCAGTCTTTACAACTTCATCCAATTTGTGATGTTGTATTCTAAATCAGTTTTTTTGGTAAGCGTTGTTTTTTTAAATTTCGGATTTCTCTCCTATCTCATTGGCCCAATGTTTTATTGGTATGTAAGGAGTGTATTAACTGATAACTCACGGTTGAAAAAAAGCGATCTTTGGCATTTGCTCCCAATGGCTATTTTCTTTTTGTCTTCGTTGCCCCATTTGTTTACCCCTTGGGCGAATAAGCTGGACATTGCTTCCAAAATTGTAGAGGACAATAATTACATCTGGTTTTACCAACCCACCATTTTCGCGAAACATTTTTCCGCTTTTATAATTTTCATAAGCCGGCCTGTCCTGGTTTTTTGTTATACAATTTGGTCAGTCGTTTTATTTATTCGCTTTAAGAGGATAAAAGGTGAATCAAATGTATTCACGAAACAACATTTTATGAGCAAATGGCTGATTTTGCTGTTTGTATTTCTAACCATTTGGTTTGTCAGTCATGCCTTACAGATTGGTGAATCTACTTTCTCGGGAACTTTAAATATATTCTATTCGCTAAACATTCTGCAATTCCTCTCCGCCGCCGGCCTTATCGGATTATTGGTCTTGCCCTTCTTTTTTCCTGCAATTTTATATGGGTTGCCTATGTTTCCACAACCAACTACTCTCTTGACTAATCAAGATGAGCCAAGCGGAATTAAGCCGGGAAAACCTGATGGTCCAACAACAGGTACGGGAATAAAGGTTGAAAATAAATATGAGGCTGATTACCTGATGAACATGCATCAAAATATAGAATTGTGTATGAAGAACCTGAAACCTTACCTTCAGCCGGATTGTAATCTGACATACCTTTCAAAACTTATTGATGTTCCTATGCATCATGTTGCTTACTATTTCAGGGAAGAAAAAAAGCAAACTTTCAATGATTACCGCAATGGGTGGCGGATAGGCCATGCAAAAAACCTTATCTCTGCAGGAAAGGCCAATGATCTGACTTTGGAGGCGATTGGTCTGTTATCCGGATTTTCGACCAGAAACACTTTTTTTATCTCCTTTAAAAAAGTGGAAGGGATTTCTCCCGGTGAATTTCTGGCCCGGCACACGCTGTAAACAACAAATAGTTAAGATTTTCATCGCCGAAGGACTCTGCCTCCTCGCCAAATGACCGAGGTATAGGCCTATTTTGTATCATTTCTCCAAAACGATACAAGATCCATAAATTTGAATTGGCTTCTTTTGAACTTTTGTTTCATTTTTGGCAAAGGCAAATTCTAAACCTGGAAGATCTATGAAATCAAAAAAAATTTTGGCTTTGGCTATACTTTTAATGTTTTTACACGTGCGTACACTGGCGCAAAATGTTGGTATTAACGACGATGGCAGCATCCCCGACAATTCGGCCATGCTCCATATAAAATCTGCAAATAAAGGTTTGCTGATACCGCAAATAGCATTAACAGGAGTAAATGATGTCACCTCCATTCCTTCTCCTGCAACAAGCTTGCTGGTTTACAATACTACAATTGGATCGGGATTAACCGCCGGGTATTACTACAATTCAGGGACACCAACCGCACCGGTTTGGACGGCATTGACCACAACTTCAGGTCTTAACAACTTCACCGAAAGCAATTATCTGTATAACACCAAATACGGTGTAAAACTATTGGCACGAAGCGATGCCCAAACCAATGTTGATTTTGTAATATCACCAAAAGGCAATGGTGCAATTATAGGCCAACAACCCGACGGTACTATAACTGGAGGTAATATAAGAGGACAAAAAGCTGTTGATTTGCAGATGGCAAGAGGATTAGCTACACAGGTTGCAAGCGGAAGTTATTCCTTTACAGTTGGAGCTTCAAATACCGCAAGTCATTTCTTTTCAACAGCAATTGGGAGTTCGAATACGGCAAGTGGACAGACTTCAATTGCAGTTGGCGCTAATAATACTGCAAGTGGAACTTATGCTACTGCAATTGGCTATGGAAATACCACAAGCGGACCAAGTTCCTTTACAGTTGGGGCTTCTAACATTGCAAGCGGTGATTATTCTTTCGCATCAGGCTATAATAATACCGCTCAATCTTATGGTGAATCGGTGTTGGGCTTTTTTGCAACAATTGGTTCAGGAAATATAGATAGTTTTGTTGCAACCGACCGTCTTTTTGTAATTGGTAATGGAACAAGTTTGGTTAAAAGTGATGCGTTCTCAATTCTAAAAAATGGCAATACAAACATTGGCGGCTCATTAACAATTAATGGAAACGGAACTGGAACAAGCCTAACACTGCCTGCAACTCGCGGCACAAGCGGAAATGTTCTCACCACCGACGGCATTGGCGGAACAAGCTGGACAGCGACAACAGGAGGCACCGTTACAGATGTTACCGGAACTGCACCAATCAGTTCATCCGGCGGAAACGCTCCGGCCATTTCAATTTCGGCGGCTACGACCAGTGCAGCAGGAAGTATGAGTGCGGCGGATAAAACCAAATTAGACGGCATTGCCGCCAACGCCAACAATTACGTCCATCCAACAGGCGATGGCAACCTCCATGTTCCTGTAACCAGCACAACAAACAACGGGAAAGTACTTACCGCAGGTGCAACAGCCGGTTCGTTAAGCTGGTCAAGCCTGCCGACAGCTCCGGTGACATCGGTAGCAGGAAAAACAGGCGTCGTTACCCTCGTGAACAGCGATGTGGGATTGGGGAATGTTGAAAATACAGCACTTTCAACCTGGGCAGGTTCATCAAGTATTACAACCCTGGGAACCATCGCTGCCGGAACATGGAACGGAACCACCCTCAGCCTGGCCAAAGGTGGAACCGGTGCTACCACAAAAACGGCAGCTTTCGATGCTTTGTCACCTATGACAGCAGCAGGTGATATTGTTTATGGTGGTGCAAGTGGAACCGGCACAAGACTTCCCAAAGGTACTGCTGGTCAGGTACTAACTATGAATTCAGGCGCAACCGCTCCCCAGTGGTCAACGCCAACCACGGGAACAGTTACCGGTGTTACCGGAACTGCGCCAATCGTTTCAAGCGGTGGAGCAGCTCCGGTTATTTCAATTTCGGCGTCTACTACCAGTGTTGCGGGAAGCATGAGCGCTACCGATAAAACAAAACTGGATGCCATAACAGGCACAAATACCGGAGACCAAATCATCACCCTTACCGGTGATGTTGCAGGATCGGGTACAGGAAGTTTTCCAGCTATCATTTCTGCAAGTTCTGTTACCAATCCCAAGATGGCAAACATGGCAGCCAACACGATCAAGGTAAACAGTACAGCCGCAGCAGCAGCGCCTACCGACCTTGCACTTAATGCCAACACTTTTCCTTCCCGAAAAAGCACAGGCAACATAACAGCCAACTCAATCACCGATTTTGCTTTCGATATTCTGAATGATGATAATGCAGCCACTGTAAGGACAACGATAGGAGCCGGAACTGGAAACGGCACAGTTACATCAGTAACCGGCACCGCACCGATAAGTGTAACTACAGGAACTATCACACCTGCCATTTCAATTTCGGCAGCTACTATAAGTGCTGCCGGTAGTATGAGTGCTGCGGATAAAACAAAATTGGACGGTTCAACCCATGCCATCGGTGACAGTTATGGCGGTGGCATCGTGTTTTATGTTTACGACGGAGGAAGGCACGGGCTTATAGCAGCCACAACCGACCAAAGTAATGACATTAGATGGTACGGTGGCACAAATACAAATACGCGTGCAAGGGCTGATGGCATAGGTGCTGGATTAAAAAATACGGCCATCATCATCGCCAATCAGGGTCCGGTGGATGGAAACGCATTTGCCGCTACCTTGTGCAATGAATATTCGGTAACTGTTAATGGGGTTACTTATGGCGACTGGTATTTACCTTCAAAATATGAATTGAATTTATTATACCTGCAAAAAGACCTGGTTGGTAACTTTACGACCGGCACCTATTGGAGTTCCACCGAGTTCAGTGCTACCCAGGTATGGGTTCACGTCTTCTTCAATGGCGAACAGTACGAAGGCGGTAAGTCGAACATAATCTCTACACGTGCCATTCGGGCTTTTTAACACTTGTCTGAACTGTGATTAATGATGATTTTTATGAGTATGTTTTTTTAATCAAAATAATCATACAAATCAGGTAAATCACAGTTCAGATATTTTTCGGCAGATATTTGCAACTGGTGTTTTTTTTTATTCAAAAATTGATTGGAATAAAATTATGAACATTGATGAACGAAAAGAAGTCGCAAAGAACCGCAGAGAACTGCGGAGCACAAACAATGAAACCCAAACAAATGAATAACCAGTCTAAAACAAGCAAAATAATCCTTAAAATTATGATACAGAAACTCATACTTTTCGCAGTGGTGATGCTTTGCATCATACAAAGTTATGCACAAACCGGAAGTATCTTCAATAACGGCGCTCAAATCGTGAGTACATCAGGAAATTATTGGATAGTAAACAATGGCAATTTTACCCTTACCAGCGAGAGTCCGGTGAATCTGGCCAAACTGGCTAATCTAATCATCGGGAACAATTCCTCGCTCGCACTGACACCTACGACATGTCTCACCGTGAACGAATTACTGACTAATAATCAATCCGCCGGCACAAATGGCGTAATCGTCCATAGCACAGCGGCCGGAACAAGTTCATTGATTGCTGGTTCTGCAACAGGCATTGGATCTGCTGAAGCAGAACGCTGGATAGCGGCAGGGAAGTGGAACATTATATCCTCACCTTTATCGGGACAAACGGTTTCCGGCTTTTTGACAAACAATTCCCGTATTGCCTCAAAAGATGTCTCCGGTGTAACTGTCAGAGGTATTTTGGATTATGATCCTGTGGCCAATTCCTGGAGTACTCCTTCTGCCAGTGGTCCAACCGGAAATTTAGGTGGTGGTAAAGGATTCTCCATGCGCTTGCAGGGAACAAATCCGCCTGCCGATAATGCCGCTGTTACCTTTCATGGTTCGCTTCAGACCGGTGACCAGACCATGACAAATCTCGTTAAGGGCAAATGGAACAGCGTTGGAAATCCTTATACTTCTGCAATGGGGATAACAGAAAACAGCGCCGTAGGCAGTGCAAGTTTTCTGTCTGTCAATGCATCTTCCGGTAATAGTAATATTGATCCTGCCTATGGTTATATTTATGTCTGGTCAGATGGAGACGCGAGCAATGGACAAAACGGACACTATAAAATGATAGGAAATCTGTCGATGGATTTTACTGCTGATTACGATATTCAGCAAGGTCAGGCATTTATGGTAAAAATGAATACCAATGCCACTTCCCTTGTGTTCAATCGGGCTATGCAGCTTCATGCACCTAATCTTACTTTTAAATCAGCCGGCGTACCATGGCCAGCGATCCTGGTAAAAACGGCAGCAGGGAATCTGGTCAGCTCAACTATGATAGCCTTTAACAGCAATATGACCAAAGGGTTAGATCCTAATTACGATGCAGGGATACTCAAAGGAACATCCGATTTAGTGATTTATACCCGATTAGTTGAAGATAACGGCATTCCGTTTGCAATTCAGGCGTTGCCTGATAACGAATTAAATGCAATGATCATCCCGGTAGGGCTTGATTTCAAAACGGGTGGCGAAGTCGTTTTCTCCTCTGAATTATTGAACCTGCCGGCCAATTGCAAAGTAATCCTTGAAGATAAGCTAACCAAAACGTTTACCGATCTCTCAAAAGATGAGTACAGGGTAACTATACCTGAAAACTCGGTAATTAACGACCGTTTCCAGCTGCATGCCGGGGATATCATCAGCGAAATAAACGATGTAATTGCAGCAAATCAATTTATTGCCTATGCCGTGCCAAATATTGGAATCCGGATAGAAGGAGAGGTGAGCAATCATGCCAGGGCGACACTTTTCGACGTTCTGGGCAGGGTTGTGCTACTGAAAAATCTGAGCGAAGGAAACCTGAATATTCTTCAAACCCCCAACCTGAAACCCGGATTGTACCTGTTGACAGTTATAGACACGAAAGGTATGCATACGTTTAAAATTCTGGCAGGGTTGTAATGCGAAACTACCTTGCATTTAAATATAAAATTGACCTGTTGAGATGCCAGACATTGTGGAGACGCACAGCTGTGTAGAGACGCACAGCTGTGCGTCTCCATAGAAATAAATCATAAAACATAACCTACACAAATAGGATCCTGGACGAAGATGAAATTCGAGACATTAAGATTCCTGATTCCCCTAAATTAAACGCAAAGTAGCCCCAAAATAAACAGGTATTTTGTCATCTCCGCTGCCACTACAATGATACTTCTGAGCAACCCAAACAGGGCACAGGCGCAATCTTCTTCTGCACCTCCACCAGCCTGGTAGGCAATGATTCAGCCTGATTACTTTCAATTTGTAAGGAGGAAGCCAATACTCAAAACTCATTGATTTAAAATAAACGAAATTAATTACAAATTTATTTAAATGGGTAGAAGTAATATGGATCATTTTTTTAATTTTGAAGTTTGAGTAATAATTAATCTGAAAGATATCTGCGTCAAGGCATGCGGATCATAAGTTGTAATGTATCACTTATTAAACATATAAACAGATGACTACAAACTATTTTAAAAATTATCCAAATCACGAAGGCTTTTTCGAGGATTACGGCGGAAGTTTTATCCCTCCACAACTTCAGACTGAGATGGAGAAAATTACCGATGCTTATTATTCGATCAGTAAATCGCACAATTTTATTTCAGAATTGCGGAGTATTCGTAAGCATTATCAGGGCCGACCAACCCCTGTATATTTTTGCAACAGGCTGTCTACGAAATATGGAGGACGAATATATTTAAAACGTGAAGATCTGAACCATACCGGCGCCCACAAACTCAACCATTGCATGGGAGAAGCCCTTTTAGCCAAATATCTTGGGAAGAAAAAACTTATTGCAGAAACAGGTGCCGGACAACATGGTGTTGCACTTGCCACAGCAGCAGCCTATTTCGGACTTGAATGCGAAATTCATATGGGAGAAGTGGATATCATAAAGGAACATCCGAATGTTGTAAGGATGAAAATCCTTGGAGCTAAGGTTGTTCCTGTATCATTTGGTTTAAAAACGCTAAAAGAGGCCGTAGATTCTGCTTTTGGCGCATATATGCAGGATTTTGAAAACAGCATCTACTGCATCGGCTCTGTTGTTGGCCCTCACCCGTTCCCAATGATGGTTCGTGATTTTCAGCGCGTTGTTGGAATTGAAGCAAAAGAACAATTCCTTGATATGACCGGAGAACTACCCGACAGTG
Organism: uncultured Bacteroidia bacterium; assembly: GCA_903859795.1. Classification (GTDB taxonomy): domain Bacteria; phylum Bacteroidota; class Bacteroidia; order Bacteroidales; family Prolixibacteraceae; genus JAAFHB01. The sequence goes on along the minus strand of CAIOOC010000041.1, from coordinate 921 downwards.
TTGTGGCTTGCGTTGGTGGAGGAAGCAATGCAATGGGGATATTTTCTGCTTTTCTGGAGGAGAAGGATGTTAAACTTTACGGTGTAGAGCCATCAGGACGGTCACTAAATCTTGGTGACCATGCAGCAACAATGACACTTGGAACACCTGGTATGATCCATGGGTTTAAATGTTATCTGCTTCAGGATGAGAAAGGGGAACCATCTCCGGTTTATTCAGTGGCCAGCGGATTGGATTATCCAGGCGTCGGACCTGAACATAGCATGTTAAAGGACTGGAAAAGAGTATCCTACGAAACAGCAACAGATGATGAGACAATTGATGCATTTTATGAACTAAGCCGACAGGAAGGGATAATTCCTGCATTGGAGAGCGCTCATGCCGTGGCTTACGCACTGAAACTGGCGAAGCAAAATCCAAGAGAATCGATTTTAATCAATCTGAGCGGACGAGGAGATAAAGACATCGATTTCGTAGTTGACACTTTTGGATTGCCTGAATAGGCGTTTGTGAATAGGCTATTAGGCTGTAGACTATTAGGCTGTAGACTATTAGGCTGTAGGCTTTTAGGTGAAATGTAAATTTTATTGCTTAAAACCCGGCATTCAAAGCCGACTATTCCGGTATGTTATACTTAACAACCCCGAAACCACTAATTTTTGGTTTCGGGGTTTATTTTTTATTCGTAATTTTTCATTAAACTCACGGGATGAATCACCGGAGCAACATTACAGATCACCTTCACGAGATTACTCATTACCCTCGCAAGAATATAAATCGCCGGAGCAACATTACAAATCACCTTCACGAGATTTCTCATTACCCTCGCAAGAATATAAATCACCGGAGCAACATTACTAATCACCTTCACGAGATTACTCATTACCTTCGCAAGAATATAAATCACCGGAGCAACATTAC
>CAIOOC010000040.1 GCA_903859795.1 uncultured Bacteroidia bacterium | reverse complement strand
GACTATCCCGAATGGCCGCAAACTTTTTGCAGGCTGCAGCTTCAATTTTTTTTGGCCACGCAGCCGAGGGATCCCCTGAAATGTCGCGATAATTGACGAAACTGCTCCCTGCTGCAAGGTAAATGGTGACTTCGTTTGCGTTCACGACATGTAAACTGTTATTCTTTTCCTCAACTATTCCCCCTTTATTTTGAATCTTTGCTGCAGTTGCGAAGCGGATTCCCGGATCTTTCCAGGATGCGGTCCAATCTTTGCTCTTCCCGTCATCCTGCCATCTGCCCTCCATAACCAGGAGATTTCCCTTTTGTATCTTAACACTATTTTGGAATTCAGATGCAAGTTCTACCTCAAGCGAAATCTTCCCGGGTTTATCTGCCGTCAAATGGATAACCATAACCTGATCAGGAAAAGATATAAAGCTTTCTCTTTTATAGGTAATCCCTTTATTCCTGAAAACGGTGGTAGCAACTCCTTTATTCAAATCCAGTGAACGTTTATAGTACTCATTCCGGGAGGAGAGGGGAAAGAGTAAACGCAGTTCACCCAAAGGCTGATAAGCAGCCTGATACCTTGGATTTCCCATGAATGTTTTTCCTGCAAATTCGGTAGCCTCCATTTCCTTTCCGCTGAAAAGCAGCCGGCGAATCTCAGGCAGGCTTTTAAAAGCATCAGCAACAGAATAGTTGAGTGGCGACCCTGCCCAGAATGTATTAATATTTAACGGAATGGTCTCTTTATCGGCAACCCCGAATATCATAGCTCCCAGCGTGCCATTTCCCAGCGGAAGAGCTTCATTCCAGTTTTTTGCAGCCTGTCGGTACCATAACGACTGGCTTTTGGGAATTATGGCACTCCCCGTTAACGAGAGAAATAAAAGGAGGAAGATTATTGTAGTTTTCATGGTTGATGTTTAGATTGTTTTACCGGAAGACCATTTACTAGAGAAGCAATCCGGATTATAAAAATACGAAATGAGCATGATATAGAGGCTTTATTAAAAATAAAAAATATCACGCTGATAACCGCTGAGAAAAACCGCAATCCGTCACCTGACGGGCGCAAAGTATTAAACCAAAATAGCAATTGGATAATCCAGTTTAAGATGTTGACCCCCTAAAATTTTAAATGAGTTAATTAATCCGGAGGATACGAACCCAATCTTCGTTTTAGGCCGGGCAGGGATCTATTCTCAGATTTTTCACTCCATTTCCAACCCATTCAGGTATCTGCACAGCGAAAGTAGCGAATGGAATTTTGTTTCATCCGAAAGATGCATAACCGTCCATTCAGGAAAGTTTACGTTTATCTGAATATTTGGATTTTCGGTTGAATTAACAACTTCAAAATTATTGCGGATCAGTGCTTTAATAGTCCAGTTGTAGGCTAAGCCGTGTCCGTACACGGATGCTTTTCTTCCTGGTTGTTTCCGGATTCGAAAATCCCCTTTTTCCTGATCAAACAGTAGATTTTTATTGGGAAAAATTGCATTGAAATTGCCATTCAGAATTAAATCTTCAGGCGCTCCCTGTTCAACGGAATCATGCAGCATTAGCCAGATACGGTCCGATTCGGCAATGGCTGTTGTAAGGTCATGTGTTGAGAATAGGATCGTTTTCCCTTTTTCACTGGCCAGGCGATGCAGGATATGGACAACCTCGTATTTATTTGAAAGATCCAGAAAAGCAGTAGGCTCATCAAGGACAATTACCTGTGTGTTCTGAGCCAGCGATCTAGCAATCATCACCTTCTGGCGTTCTCCGTCGGAGAGATGATTTACCATCCTGTTCTCATATCCCGACAAACCTACTGCAATTATGGCTTCTTCAATGAGGTCACGATCTTTAGCAAGTAACTTGCCAAACCAGTTGGTATATGGATAACGTCCAAGTGAGACCAGGTCAAAGACAGAAAGATTCGAAACACGGATAATCTCGGTAGAGACAAAGCTCATCAAAAGAGCCAGCTCCTTTTCACGATAGGAGGAGATCTGCTTGCTACATATCCGGAAATCACCGCTTACCGGTGGCTGGAAACCCACGATTGTTTTTAAGAGTGTACTTTTTCCAACCCCGTTCTCGCCGATTACCGCTACCAGTTCGCCCTTAAGTGCATATACCGACATCGCTGATTTTACGATATATTCAGTTTTGGACTTCCATTTGTATCCAATGGCAGCGTTTTCAAGTGAAATGACTTTTTCTGCTTCTTTGGGACTCATAACCTGTCGCTGTTTGTATTTCGGATAATAATCCAGATCACAATAGGAATGCCGAGTAAAGCTGTTACCGAATTGACCGGCAGGGTACTTTCAGAACCTGGTAGTTGCGAGAGGATATCGCTGATCAGCATCATTAATGCACCGATTAAAATTGTCCCCGGCACTAGAAGGCTATGTTTTGCTGTCTTTAAGGACATCCTGGCAATGTGAGGTACTGCAATCCCGATAAAACCGATAGGTCCGCAAAAGGCGGTGATGCTACCTGCCAGAATAGCGGTCGAAAGGAATACCATCATCCGTGCAAACCTGATGTTCATCCCCATGCTTCGGGCATAATTTTCACCCAGTAAAAAAGCATCGAGGAATTTTGATGACAGGAAGGCGATCAGAATTCCAATAAGAATTGATGGAAAGAGTACAGCCAACTGCACATTTGTAACGCTTCCAAGGCTTCCCATTGTCCAGACCACAAATGATTTCAACATCGATTCATTACTGAAAAACTGCAGGATATTGACAATCGACGAGATGGCACTTGATATCAGGATTCCAAGTATCAGTATAGTCATGATCTCTTTTATCCTTGAGGAGATCAGGATGATCAGGAGTAATATAAGTCCGGAGCCTACCCAGGCTGCAGCGACAATTCCCCATGAACTTGCAATCGATACAATACTTCCGCCAATCAGACCCCCTGTTCCGAGAACTAGTAAGGCTACGCCAAGACTGGCACCGGAACTGACACCCAAAATGTAAGGACCTGCCAAAGGATTCCGGAAGACAGTTTGCATTTGCAATCCTGCAACAGACAATGCAGCACCGGCAAGCACAGCTGTAACCGCTTTTGGAATACGGAAACTGGTGATAATTAAAACTACCTGGCTGTCTGCATTTTCAGCATGAAAAATTGCCTTTATGATTTCAGGAATCGAGATGTAGTACGATCCGATTAGCAAATCGACTACGAAAAAGACAGGCACAAGTATCGAAAAAAGTAGCAATACCCTTAAACTACGGGTATTCTGAATTATATTATTTACCGATGTTTCGACCACTATTCCAGGATTCTCTTATAGAAATTATATACTTTACTGCTGTCGATCTCGGGATGAAAGATCTTGACCAGATCTGATAAAATAAGATCTGGTCTGACTACTCCCTGTTCCCAATAATCGTTGCCTCCACCGGGGCCAACTTTCAAATTGTTGTTAAATATAGCTTTTTTTTTCACTTGAGGAAAAGCGGCAAACCTGCTATCTGTCGAGATCAGTTCGGCAATTGTGTTCACTGTTCCGCAGTTGATCCAGAAATCTGCCTTCCTTGACCGGATTACAACCTCTTCCAATGAGATTACAAAAGACTCTCTTGACGAGTTTTCCTTCCATAAAAATTCACCACCTGCATCATGAATAAGGGCGGCTAAATTGGAATGACCTCCGGCCATCCACCATGCATCCTTATAAGGTAACCCTGTCATAACGACTGGACGGGAGTTTACATTCTGAACTTTTTGGGCAATCGCATTGTAATTTTTATCAATCCGCGAAAAATACTCTCCGGCTTCGGGTTCCTTGTTATAAAATGCTCCGACGAATTTGATCCATTCAGCCTTAGCCAATGGCGTTTCTTCGAGGTATTCTCCGTTTAAAATAACATTTAAACCCAAGTCACGGAGCTTATTGATAAAACCTGTTACATCTCCACCGACCCCATATGCCATGATCAAATCGGGTTTTAGGCTCAAAATCAGTTCGTAATTTATCCCCTGGTCATAACCGATATCAACGAGGTCATGTGAGGCTGCTGCTTTTTGGGCCTGAGGATCGGATACAAAAGCTGCTCCTGAAATTGCTTTGAGTGATGAAATTTCATTGAGCGCACTCAGAAACGCAACATGCGAGGTCGATAGACATATCACTCTGCTAACTGGAGTCCTGATTATCTGCTTTCCTTCGAGCCCGGCCGGGATTTCATTCTTCCGGTCGACAAGGTAATACTCAAGGCTGATTCCTGAGGATTTCTGCCAGGGATTTATTACCGAAACCTTCCTGTAATTTCCATGAATTGAAATATTAAATCCTTTGGCATATTGCAGACGTAAATTTTCTTCCCGAACAGTTTTGTCACTCGGATTTTTCCGGCCTGGGCCGCAACTGGTCAGGCTAAACATCAACCCGGGAATTAAAAGAATCAGGAATCTGTACATTGTAAATATTGTCTGAAATAAATATACTCCGCTTATTTATTTGATTACCCTGATTTTGATAACCTGGCGGGTATGAGCTGTTTCAACTGTCAGAAAATATACACCGGAAGAGATTAATGCAGTTGAGATTTGGCTGGGATTTATTGTAACCAGGCGTTGTTCTTCATATAATTTATGACCTGCTATGTCATAAATTGTAATTGTACCAATCTCCTCAGTTCCTGTATTTCTGATCAACAAATAATCTGTGCCCCCGGTTTGCGGATATAGAACCTGGAATTTGACAGGACCTGTAACAACTGTTCCGGTGTCAACTGCCAGCGTATTCTCGCAGCTGTTGGCATTTATCAGTAAAGAGGTAGAAATTCCCAGATCGGTACGTGCATAAAATGGCAGCCAGCTGCCATTGGATTTTGCAAATGCGAAATTTTTACTTGCCATAGATCTGTCGGGAGTAGAATAGACTGCAAAAGTATCTGTCGGATTCGAATAATTGATATCAAAACCTATAAAATAATGATTATTAATCGTTAACGGGTTAGGAAGTTCGATGAAGTTCATTTTTTTTTCACTCATTACAGAGAAGGGCAGATCCATTGAAATCAGTTCATTTCCCGGTAGCGCGGTAGAGCTTATTTCATCATAGACTTTCACTACGATCTTACTGTTCTGATTCGAAACGGCTGAGGATACTTTTGCAACACCTAGAGCCACTGAAGAGAGGACGGTTTGCTGGGTTTTGGTGAAACGTTCAGCGTAACTTGTTATCCTCATAGAATTATGCCCTGATTTATAACCTCCCAGATTCCTGGAAACCTGAATCAAGGTGTCTTTTTCACCCAGTACTGCGTTGGTGAAGAGTGTACAGGAATTTGCGGAATCAAAGGGCGAAAGGCCCTGAAGTTCAGTTGCATTTGAGTTATTTGGGTCAAGCCAGGGCTTTAATTGATTAGTATTACCTTTTTCGGTGTCCCATTGTTTATAGAAAATTGCAAACAGGTCGTTTGTAGGATCTGAACAGGTAGATGTACCGCCCGTTAAAGTCCCCACGATAAGTTTATTCTGATTGAATAGTGCACCCCCTGATGAACCTCCTTCTGTTGTCCCAATCTCCCATTTCCCAATAATCCAAAAACTGTTTGCTTTAAAACTATTGTCAAAATCACCAATAGTGGGAGAGTTATTATCTTTGCTGATCTTTTTAACATCCCCTCTTGGATGGGTTATCGATGCTGTTGATGTCGGAATAGTGGAGGAGTGGTCCCAACCGGCAAAATAGGGTCTGTACGAAGCGGGTGGAGATGTCTCAAGTTCAACAAGTGAAAAGTCGAGAGAATCGGATCTGGCTTTTAATGTAGCGCCCGAAAGTGATTGATCGGCAAACCCATTTATGCTACTCCTTCCATATCCGCACGCCGGACTTTCATAGTTAAAACAAAACAAAGAATGTTGGGCATCCGACTGACTTTCAATGCAGTGTCCGGCAGTTAAAAGATAAGGTGTCTTATCCTGTGTCGTGTTATTGATCAATGTACCGGTACAAAGGGTGTTCCCATTGATAAGAATGCAAACAACTGACTGTTTTTCAGTAAGATAACTTGACGCATTAGGACAGTAGACGTCCATATTGCAAAGCCCGGATTCACCCAGTGGTCTGGTCCCAAATATATTTTTATAGTCGTGATTTACCGACGAGATATGTAGTTCACCCGAATAAATTGCTGACTTTGGTTCATTGTATTCGACAACTATTTCGTCGCCTGCAATTGGGGAGGTCGAAAAACTGCCGGACGATTGTTCGCTGTTTGAAGTAAAGGCTCCCAATACTTTCGTGTGATCCGGGTTATAAATAAAAAGGGAGGCTCCCTGAGGAATTATCATCTTATCGAAAAGGAGGTTGAGAGAAAAGGCTCCCCTTGATCGTAATCCGATCTGCCATACTTTCATATCTCCGTCATTTATCCACAGACCCGATTGTGAAGGGGAGAGGTCTACATTAAAACTTTTGGCAAAACGAAATGACTTCAGATGTCTCTGATCTGAAAGATCTTCCATCAGCAACTTATTGTTATCGACCGGCTCCATATCGATAACCGGAATTGTTGAAAGACTTTTTTTACTGATAGAAAAAGAGGCCGGAGTTCCCTCAAACGATAACTGACCTGAACTGCGCAATACTACTCCTGTCAATAATACTATAATTAACAAATACCGCAAAATCATTTAATTTTGAAATTTCACGTAAAAATACTTTTTCCCTACAAATATTTGCCCCAATTCGTGATATTTGAGTTATTTGATTATCTTGAGCATCAAACAAAAATCCAATGAAGGTACTTGTGATCTATTGCAAATCGTTCTCCTACCACCCGGCTTCAAAAACTTTGGTCGATATTGAGGATGTTACTTTTGGTGAAAATTATTCAGAGTGTATTGCAGCCTTTATTCAGGTCGAAGAGGACGATGAATCAAAAGAGCTGTCAGGACGTGAGAAAAAGTTGGTCAACCATTTGAAATGGACGGCGAGGAAAAACAACACAAATACGATAATCCTGCATTCTTTTGCTCATTTATCAGATTCAAAAGCATCGGTTGATTATACCAGATCACTTTTCAATCTTGCTCAAAAGAGGCTTCAGAACGGCGGTTATACAGCAAACCAAACCCCATTTGGGTATTTTCTAGATTTGAGTATTGAAGCTCCCGGATTTTCACTTGCCAGGATTTGGGCATCATTGTAGGATATTGGTTTTTAAGTAAATCTGTTGGTTTTTGTGTCGCCAGTCTTACTTCTTTGCCATGTTAAAATATCTTTCAGCAGCATCCATATAGCAGTTCCAGTCGTACAAAGTTATGTCGTGTTTTCCTGGCCGTATGTGGTATGAGATATCTCCGTAAATCGGACTGTTAAGTGGTGGCATCTTTGTGGCTGCAAATTTCTTTGAGCCCAATAATACATAGACAGAGGAGGCATATACGCATGACAGAAATTCACCTTTTGGATCGGCCCACTTGTCATCGGCTGCACTGGCAACATAAACCGGGCGCGGTGCCATTAAGGCCAGAAGTTCATGCTGATCGAAAGGTAATAACTCCTCTTTGAGATTGTATCGTTTGAAATTATTACAAAACCAGTGCGGGAAAGAATTGTTAATTGAGCCAACAGTTTCACCAAATATCCGTTTGGAAAGTGCCGCACCGCCACAACCTGAATTATTTGAAATAACCATTGCAAATCTTTTATCTGTGGCACCGGCCCAGAGGGCTGCTTTTCCCAATCTGGAATGCCCCAGAACAATAACCTTTTTGGAATTTATATCCTGATCCTTTTCCAGATAATCCATGATCCGCGACAATCCCCAAGCCCATGCAGCAATCGATCCCCACGAAGTGCTATCACGTCTGGCATCAAAAAGCTGGTGTACACCATTCTTAAAGCCGTCGTCAAAATCGGGATCTATGTCACCATAATAAACAGTTGCCACACCAAAGCCCCTTGAAACGATCTCTTTCATTGGCCATCTTGAAATTGCCTTTCCCCTTCCGTTTTCATTGGCTTTATGATCTGTTATTCCAAAGTCTTTGTTGTTACTTACCCAGGAATCTGGAATTAATACATCAGTTTCAGCAGTTGTTGTGTGATTACCATCAAAATTATAACTTAAAAAAAGGGGTGCACCTTTTGATTTAACCGGAAGATAAATCAAAATTGTTACAGGGATTATTTTGTTTCCGTTTGAAAGTTCCAGACGAACCTCTTTCCGTTTTGCAATGCCTTTAAGAGCATTTTCGTTTCGCGATATAACAGTAGATTTGGTAATTCCTTTCCACTCAGGAATAGCTCCAAACATTTCATATTCAAATTGATGATATATTTCAATTCTCCTTTTATCCCAGTCTGCTTTACTGTTAACCGTATTCCCATCCTTGAAAATCAGCGGATCGGGTAAACGGTAGGCAGGCATTTTGGCTTCATCATAGTTCGGGATAAATTGCTGGGAAAAAACTAGCGCATGAACTGTTATAAAGAGCAGGGGAAGGATTATTTTTTTCATGGAATTGGTAAATAGAACGAAGTTTGAAATATTGGATGCCGGAGAATGTCGAATCAATAGGTTTAGGAAATACCCGTTTTATCGTAAACAATAGCCGCGACTTCACCCCTTGCTACCATCAGGGCATTCATTGCCAACGATTTTAGTTCATCCTGACCAGGATAAATAGAAACCGGTGCAATAAATTCGACCCGTTCGCGTATTTGGGCCATAAGCTTCTTGTCGTAGGCAATTCCACCGGTTATTAAGATTCCATCGACTTTTCCCATCAGCACGGTAGCCATTTCACCGATTGATTTAGAAACCTGATAAGCCATTGCCTCAAGAAAGAAAGCAGATTTTTCGTCCCCGCGCGTGACGGCCATCTCCACCTCGCGGGCATCATTGGTTCCAAGGTACGCTAAAAGACCCCCCTGGTTAGCAATCATCGCGTGGATTTCATCTTTTGTATGTTTACCACTAAAGCATAACTCAACCAGAGCGCCTGCCGGTAAGGTGCCGCTTCGTTCCGGTGAAAAGGGACCTTCGCCATCTAACCCGTTATTCACATCGATCACCCTGCCTAAATGATGTGCACCAATAGTTATTCCACCTCCAAGATGTACTACAATTAAGTCGAGTTCTTCGTAATGTTTCCCGATTTTGGCGGCATGCTGCCGGGCAACAGCTTTTTGATTTAGTGCGTGAAATATTGAGAGTCTCTGAAATGAAGGATGACCCGATACCCTGGCTAGATCGTCCATCTCGTCAGTAACCACCGGGTCAGCAACAAGTGCAATCGTTCCGGGATGCATCTGTGCAATTTCGTATGCGATAAGAGAGCCGAGATTTGAAGCGTGCTCTCCCATAACCCCTATTTTGCAATGTTCAACCATCAGTTCGTTGATATAGTATACCCCCGATTTTAGAGGATATGTTAACCCACCTCTTCCAATAATTATATTAATTGATTCAAGATGGATCCGATCATGAACTAATTCGCCTAATATCAGGTTTTTTCTGAATTCGAACTGGTCACTGATTGTCTTAAATGGAGCCAACTCAGCCCTGGAGTGATGAAGTGTTTTGAGTAATGAACAGACAGTATTGTCGTATACTGCAAACTTTGTGGATGTTGATCCGGGATTTATAACCAGAATTCTGACAAATTTCATAATGAATGTATTTCAGAAGTTTAAAAATGATCTAATATTTGGCTTGAAGTTTTTACCGATCGATTAGCATTATTCTCTTTCCTGCACCATCAGAGCTCCCAGAGCAATTGACCGGAGTTTTACACGGGTTGAATCACCACGAGAAGCCAAAACAACAGGAACAGTTGTTCCGACCAGGATTGCCGCTGACTCTGATCGGGCAAGTTTTGTATTCACCTTATAAAAAACATTCCCGGATTCCAGATTGGGAAATAAGAGACAATCGGCATCACCAGCCACTGATGATTTTAACCCTTTAATGGATGCGGCTTCACTGTCGATAGCAACATCAAGGGCAAGAGGTCCGTCGACAATACATCCCTGAATCTGCCCCCTGTCACACATTTTGGCAAGAAGCGCCCCGTCGGTAGTCGAAATAATTGAAGGGATAACCTGCTCACTGGGCGCAATTACCGCAATTTTAGGAAGCAGGATATTCAATTGATTGGCTATTCCAACCATATACTTGATTATTTGTATTTTTTGATTCAAATCGGGCATGGGAATTACCGCCACATCACCGACAATCAACAGCTTATGATAGTTATCATTTTCTATAATTGTAAGATGACTCACAACGTTACCTGGTTGTATCAGACCTTTTTCCTTGTTCAGAATTGCCCGCATAAATTTATCAGTCGAAATCAGACCTTTCATCAAAATATCGCCTTCACACTGGTTTATCATTGCGACGCCAATCTGAGCGGCCAACACTTCTGATGGTTGATGGATTACCGTATATCTGCTTATGTCTATTCCGTTTTTGTGGCAAATTGATTCAATTCCGGATTCATCCCCAATCAAAATTCCTTTTACCAGGCTTTGTTCTACGGCTTGATTTACTGCAATCAAAGTATGTTCTTCATGGGCGCAAACCACTACAATCTTTTTGACCGGTTTCCCTTTCAGCAATTCAAATATTTCAGTAAGTTTAGTAGCAGCCATAATCGCAGGAATTAGTTCAAAGTTTTTACAAAAATAATTATTCAGGATTGATCCAACAATGATAAAAAACAGCTATAAATCAGACCTTTCATCGTTCAGCTTACGTGTTTTCCAAAGCATTAATTTTTCATTGTAAGTTAATAAAAAAAACGGGTATCAAAGCGTTTTAAATTGCCCTGATACCCGTTTAACCGGATGAAACGGTTTTGAATGTTACCTTTGCTGTTCCATCCTTTTTTTTCGCTCTTCCATCTGTTTCTGGCGGAAAGCGTCCAGTTTAACTCCTTGTTCCGGAGTAAGGACGGTTTTCAGCTTTTTGTCAGTCTCAGCCATTGTTTTCATTCTTTCCTCGCGCATTTTTTCACGATCGACATTTCCTCCGCCTTGCTGTCTTTTTGCAAACGCTTCAGCTTGTAATTTCTGCGCTTGTTCAACAATTGGTGTCACTTTGGCAACCTGATCTTTGGATAATCCCAACTCGGTAGTAAGATTGTCAATCTCTCTCTGAAGTCTTGCCGCCGGGTCACGTTGGCCTTGTTGTGCAAAACCGGAACCCATTGCTAAAATAGCAACTAACATAACCAAAAGTAATTTTCTCATCGCTTTAATGTTTTAAATACGTTGGTTAGATGATCTAAACGGGAAATGGTTTAACTGGTAGGATCGTTATTTATAGCTGCTGGCAACCAGCTTCTGGCAACTTGTAGCTGTCAGATGGCTATTTCTGCACCGGGAATTGTAATTTCTTACCAAAACGGAATCCCGACATTTCTCTCATTGCAAATTGCCAGCTGCAAGTAGCCAGCAGCAAATTATCCGATACAGGCGAATCTAACTTAATATTACGGATTTAGGCGTATACCATCAGGTGAAAGAGTGATCAGCCGTCGTTTATATAATGCGCCCAAAGCCTGCTTGAACGATTTTTTACTGATTCCAAAAACCCTGTAAACCTCTTCGGCATCGCTTTTATCGGAAACCGGGATAAAACCTCCTTCTTTTATCAGCTCGTCCAGAATCATCTGGGTAAGAGGATCAACTTTTTCGTAACCAAGCGGATGAAGGGCGAGGTCAATCTTATTATCTGGTCGTATTTTTTTAATGAAACCTTTGATTTTTAGTCCCTTGGCAAGTTGTTCAAAAACCTCATTTTCATAAAGAATTCCCCAGTGGCGGTTATTTATAATTGCCTTGTAACCCAGGTCTGTTTCACTTTCAATTACCAATTCAACTTCCTGGCCAACAGAGTATTCTGGCAGGGACTTATCGACGAATTTATTCAGTTTGGCAGATGCGACTATCCGTTTGGTTTCCTCGTCAACATAGATATAAACCAGGTATGATCGTCCTTCAATCATGGTAACCTTCTGTTCACGAAAAGGGACAAGCAAGTCTTTCATAATTCCCCAATCGAGAAAAGTGCCAATTTTATTTACTGATTTAACCCGTAGCATGGCGAATTCATCTACCTGGGCATAAGGCTTTTCGGTAGTGGCAATAGGTCTGTCTTCGGAATCGAGATACAGAAACACATCAACATAATCTCCAACCTTGCAATTTGCTGGAACATACCTTATTGGCATTAAAATTTCGCCATCGGTATCTCCGTCGAGGTAAACGCCGAAGTCTACCTCCTTGATAACCCTCAGGCTATTATTTTTGCCAAATTCAACCATTATTTAGAAATAATCAGGTGCAGTTTTTTTTGCTGTAGCGGCTACAGTTACAAAATATTTGTCCAGATGTGTGAGAAGTAATTCAATAAAATAAGCATGATATGCGCTATACAGGGATGCTGTCATTCCGGCATCTTTAGTTCCAAGAATACCAAATCTCAATTCTCCTTCACCAACTTCGGGACGGAGCCATGCCCTGTTAATCCATTTATCGGGTGTATGTGAAAAGTCACCCGATGAATCATATGACCATAATTCAGTAACTCTTTCGTCAATCACACGTTTTATCTCACTTAACAACCCTTCGGGAGTTTCTGTTTTAACAATTATTGCCATGTTGTTCTAAATTTATTTTAAAGTTAAAGTATACTCAAATCATAACCCAGCAGGCTAAGAATAATGATTGCCAGACCTACGATAATGCGGTAATATCCAAAAGCCTTAAATCCATATTTGGTTAGAAAAGTGATGAAAAATTTGATTGCAACCATCGCAACCAAAAAAGCTACCACATTGCCTATAAGTAATGTTACGAGATTGTCATGTAACATTGAAGCGCCTTGTGGATCTTTTATCATTTTAAGCAATTTATAGCCTGATGCAGCCGCCATTGTTGGTACAGCCAGAAAGAATGAAAATTCGGCAGCATTTTTCCGTGTCAGTTTTGTGGTCATCCCACCCACAATTGTTGCCATCGATCGGGATACGCCAGGAATCATAGCGATGCATTGATAAAACCCGATTTTCAATGACTGTTTCCAGTCCATGCTCTGATTCTCGGCAGGGTGATTAAACCATTTATCAACAAACAACATCAAAACTCCGCCAATGACAAGCATCGTGGCCACGACATTAACATTTTCAAGTAAACTATCTATTTTCTCATGGAACAAAAACCCTATTACCAATGCTGGGGAAACGGCAATCAATAACTTCCAGTAAAAATCCCATGTCTGGAAAAACCGGCCCCAATAGAGGACCACAACAGACAGTATTGCCCCAAACTGAATATTAACAGTGAAATCCTTAACGAAATCGGTACTTGGGACCATCAATATTTTTTGCGCAATTATCATGTGCCCGGTAGAGGAAACCGGGAGAAACTCAGTTAATCCCTCTACAATTGCAATTAAAATACTTTGAATATGAGTCATCTGAAATTAATTAATAGAAATATTCAAGAAATCGATGAACCCTGCAAACAGATCGGAAGAGCACACG
>CAIOOC010000039.1 GCA_903859795.1 uncultured Bacteroidia bacterium | reverse complement strand
TTTCAAAAAATATTTTTATGGATCGATACATTAATGGCAAGTTCTTTGGTTCTTTTTAATTTTTACGTTATTTTTCATAAAATTTTTTCAATAGAAATATTACTAGCAATAATTCTTGCTGTAATAGCTTTTATTATATTTTTATATCCAACTAAAGAAGATAAATATAATATTATTCATGGTATTTGGCATTTAATTTCAGGAGTGATAACATTATTATTAATAATTGGGTAATTTATGAAATATATCGACATACATGCACATGTTAATTTTAAAGCCTTCAAGGAAGACGGGGACGAGGTTATTCGCCGTGCGTTAGATAATGATACATGGCTTGTAAATGTTGGTAGCCAATATAGCACTTCAAAGCGGGCAGTCGAAATAGCTCATGAATATGAGGAAGGAGTTTTTGCTATTGTCGGACTGCATCCGATTCATCTTGAAGAAGCTTATCATGATGACGAAGAAATTGGAGGAGAGGGTTTTAGCACTCATGGAGAAATTTTTAAGAAAGAAGATTATCTAGAATTATTAAAAGATCCGAAAGTTGTAGGGATTGGTGAATGCGGGCTCGATTATTATCACGGTAGTCGTGAAATATTTGAAAAACAGAAAATAATTTTTCGAGAACATGTTGCCTTATCTAAAGAAACTGGCAAAGCTCTCATGATTCATGCGAGGAATAGTCCAGAAAATAAAGAAATGAATGCGTATCAAGATATTTTAGAAATAGTTAAAGAATTTCCGGGAGTTAAAGGAGTTTCCCATTGTTTCGGAGGAAGTGTGAGAGATATGCAAGGCTTTATTGATTTAGGTTTTTATGTTTCGTTTTCTGGAAACATTACCTATAAATGGAAAATCGGTTTTCCAAATTATGAAGAAATTATAAAAGCTACCCCTTTAGATAAAATTTTAAATGATACCGATAGTCCATATCTGGCGCCAGTGCCGTATCGTGGTAAGCGAAATGAGCCAGTTTATGTGAGAGAAATTGTGAAAAAAATTGCTGAAATAAAAGGTTTGCCCGAGTCCGAAGTAGCCGAAGCGATTGTCGCCAATGCCAAACGACTTTTTGGAATTTAACCCCTCTCCTTTTTTCAGGAGAGGGGTTTTGGGGTGAGGTTTGCATTTATGGGAATTTTTTGTTAGTATGTCAATATCTCATTTGAACTGAAATTGAAATCAGTTCACAAGGTCCATAGTGAGATTTATTATTAAAAATAATGAGTGAAACGAATATATTTTAATAATCCCGTACGAAGTAAGCCGCTTGACGGCTGTCGCCTAAGCGGACTTCGTACGGGATAGATAATTTTTATAATCGTTACACTCTTTAAAAATTTATCAAATGGAAGAAAATGAAATTGAAGGACGAATCTATGAAGTCGGCTATCTTTTGACCCCAAATATTTCTGAAGAAGAATTACCTGCATCTTATGGTAATTTAAAAGAGCTTGTGGGCTCTTTCGGAGGAAATCTTGTGGCAGATGAAATGCCAAAATTGATCAGTCTTGCATATCCAATGTATAAAACATTGCAAAATGTTATTACAAAATTTAATACTGCATATTTTGGTTGGGTAAAATTTGAAATGAGCCCAGAAAAAATTGCTGAATTAAAGAAAAAATTGGAGCTTGACTCTACGGTAATCAGATTTTTGATTATCAAAACTGTTAAAGAAAATACTATCGCTGCCAAAAGATTTGTGCATCGAGATATGGCTCGCCGAAAAGTCCCAACTGTTAAAAAAGAAGGGGAGGCAGAAGAAGTTGTAGAAATCAACAAAGAAGAAGTTGATAAAGAAATAGACGCCATGGTCGCGTAAAAAATTACGAATTATAAATTAATAATTACGAATTAAAATATGTATTTAAACAAAGCAATTGTTATAGGAAATCTTACTCGTGACCCAGAGTTAAAGTCTTTACCTTCAGGAATAAAAGTTTGTTCTTTCTCTCTCGCAACTAATCGTGTTTGGAAAGACAAAAACGGAGCTAAACAAGAATCGACTGATTATCACAATGTAGTAGTTTTCGGACGACAAGCAGAAACAGTCGCTCAATATATGAAAAAAGGCAGTTCTATCTTGGTTGAAGGTAGAATGCAAACTCGAAGCTGGGATGATAAAACAAGTGGCGAGAAGAAATATCGAACAGAAATCGTAGCTGATAGAACTCAATTTGGACCAAAAGCAGGTGGTGGTGCAGTCGGCACATCGACTGGTTCGGCTCAAGTCCAAACTCCTTCTGCAGTAGAAAATGATTCGATAGAATATCCAGAAGAAGATATCAATCCAGAAGATATACCGTTTTAAAAATGAAATCCCGTTAGAAGCCGCGGTCGCAGTTAGTAACGGGAATTATCAGAAATTATTAGATTTAATTTAAAAGGTTCGGTTTTATTATAAAAAAGTAAGACCGCGACCTGCTTCTAACGGGATGAAACAAGATTATTTTTCATCAAACAATATAAAACATATTGACTATAAGGATGTTGAAATTCTAAAAAAATTTTTAAATCCAAATGGCAAGATTGTAAATCACAAACGCACAGGAGTAACTTCCAAAAACCAACGTGCATTAGCCGAAGCCGTCAAACGCGCTCGCTTTATGGGCTTGCTCCCATTCGTTGCTAAATAAAAATATTTAGTATTTAGGCAATAAAAAATCCCTCGCAATTTTTATTAATTGTGGGGGATTTGCCTGTTTAGCAGGTCTTTATGTTTTAAGTATTTTCTTTATGCTGACTTCTTTTCCAGAAAGAATTTTAATAAAATAAATTCCTCTCGATAAGTTTTCAGTAGAAAAAGTTATTTTTTCAGAACCTTCTTTTTTCTCTATTGATTGACCTATAGAATTGATCAATTCAACGGTAAATTTTCCAGGTAAAGAAATTGTGAGTTCATTCTGAAATGGAATTGGATAAATATTTAATCCAGTTAATTCATTCTCAGAAATGCCTGAAGTAGATGAGCAATTCAAAAATATTGTTGCCGAGGAGCCATCACAAGTCGTATTGGTTGCTACTACATTATAAAACCCTACGGAATCAGCTGAATAATATGCATCGATTGCATTAAATATCACTGTTCCGTTTTTATACCACTGGTATGACCAGCCAGGTTCAGGATTTCCAACACTAATTTTGCATTCGTTTTGTATTAAGGTTGGTGCAGGAATCGGCACATTAAATACTTGCATTGAAGAATTCGACGTACAACCATTTGTGTCAGATACAGTTACTGAATAAATTCCGCTGGAGTTAACAATATTTTGATGTGTAGTTATTCCATTATTCCATTGGTATGAATATCCAAGAATTAAGGGGACACTTAAAATATTATTTGTTCCATCACAGAAGTACATATTTCCACTAATATCTGGTGAGGTAGGGTTTGGATAAACAGTAACAGTTTCCGGATTTGATATTAATATACATGATCCTAAGTCTGTACTTACTGAATATGTTCCTGATGTGTTTACTTCAATACTTAATCCATTGTTTCCGTTTGACCATGTCAAATTGTTGAAATTATATGGATTTTGTACAAACAGTGTTGCAACCGATCCTTCACAAATTGTGTTGTTATCAATACTTATAACAGGTGAAGCTGGCATTACAAAGGGGAACGAAAAATTTGAGAGAGCAGAACAGCCAGATGAATTTGTAATTTCTACTTCATAGTAATCATTTACTGTTGGGAGAAAAATTTCTCCATTCCCAACTATTGTTGTTCCCTGGTACCATGTAGCGATATTTCCGATATTTAAGTTTTCTGTTTGTAAAGCGCAACCATTTTGAATTATTTCTGGTTGTGTTGGATTAGCATTTATTGTAATCAATACAGGGTTTGCATCAGCTACACAACCGTTATTGTCAGTGACTTCAAGAAATATATTTCCACTATAAGAGGAAGTTCCGTCACTTTGGTCTATAAAAGTTACAGTATCTTTATCTGCTCCTTGTGAGTAAATCATTCCATTCCAAATGTAGTTTGAATAATTTTCATTAGCAGCGAAAGTGATACTCCCATTACCACAGATCGTAGTTTGTCCTAATGTCACAATAGTCGGTGTTGGTTTTTGATGAACAATTACGTAAATTGAATCTTTCGCAGTACAACCATATTCATTTTTGTAATCTACTTTATACCATCCAGTTGTTGTGGCAACCTTGTTAGGGTTAGTAGATCCATCATCAGGCCAAGAATACGTTTCTCCATTTGAGTATGTAGATGCGTAAGCATGTAGTTGAACCCCGTTTTCATTATCACATGTGCTTATACTGTCAGGATTATTAATCCAATTATGGGTTTGTTGGTCAATAGCTTCAATATTGATTTGGCTAGCTTGACTTGCATTAACATAAAATTGGTAAGGATAATCTGTTGAACATCCATAATTGTTAAACGCAAATAATTTATATTCTCCTGAATTAGCAGCAACAAATGTATTAGTGGTACTAACAATATTTCCCTGGTCATCTTTCCATTCAAATGCCGTAGCATTCATACCAGAGGCAGTAATTGTTATTGGTTCATTATTACAACCTAAAAAAAGATTTTGTGGATTAATTTGTAAGTTGATTGGTTTTGGATATACGTAAATCTCTTTTTGCAGATATGAACATTGTCCGGTAATTGTATTGCAAACACTTAAACGAACTTCAGCAGTGTTTCCATTGTAACCGTAAGGTAATATTGCCATAGGCACCGTGTTGCCAACCCAATGTTCAGGATTAATGTAATTAAACCACCATTCACAGATAATATTTTGCCCGGTGTCAGATAAATTTATTATAGTAACAAAATCACCATCACAAATTGTGTCTTCGCTAAGGGTAAAATTTGCAATTGGATTAGTTGCTCCTTGAGTTACAGTGATTGTTTGTCCAAGTGACGCAGCCATTGCATAACCATTAGTACACAACGGATAGATGTTTCCAGTATTAAGTCCAGTTGCATTATACGCGAGAGCAGTTTGAATGGTTCCAGAAATTCCAGAATTGATATCAGCGAAGACCTCAATTGTTTTCGTATTTCCCATGGGCATTGTTACTCCTAAAGAAAAAGAATTAGTCAAATTGTTTGGATGATTAACAGTTGTTGATAATTGTAACCCCGATCCATCTTTAATAGTTAAGTTACTTATATCATTTAATAAGACTGCGGAAGAATTTTGGACAATTATTAAAACTAAATTTGTCAATTGAACATCTTCATTTAAGGGATTTATGATTTTAAATGATCCAATCTTGCAATTTGTTGCTGAGTTTGAATTAAATGTTTGATCCCCATAGGTTTGGTTTGCACTTAATGATAGACTTGTGCATTGTGAAATTGCATTATTTGCCAATATCAGAATACTGATAGACAAAAGAAAATAAATTTTTTTCATTTTTTAATTTTTTGTTTTTTTTACTAAATTTAACTTTTTGGCGTTTTATTTATCAGGGCCAATTTGTAACCTGTGTTGTCTTCTGTACGGCAG
>CAIOOC010000038.1 GCA_903859795.1 uncultured Bacteroidia bacterium | reverse complement strand
TTTACTTTTGATACAGCCTCGCAAGATTTGTAGAAAAGTTGAATTACAGCTGTTAGGAGGTACAGCGTACCGAAATATTGTTTTTCCTTACACGCGTCCTCAAAGAAGATATTACAGTACGCTGTACCTATTGACATGCACTTTAATCTCTTAACTACAAATCTAAACGATGCTCTGCACCTTTGAGTATTTAAGCAACAAATTTTGTTAAAATACTAAATTCTAAACACTTTTATTTCCTCTTCTTATTCAGCCGTCCTTTGAACCGGCTTACCCCATCCATATATACCTCGAGGACAATTCGTCCGGTAGGCAGATAGCTGAGATCGTAATTAAACGTTCCACTTTTAACACCGTTGTATTCATGTTTTTCCCAAATTGTGCCATCCACCGTAATCTGAACAACCATTTTCCCCGGTTTATTTGAGATAAGGGTAAGCTCCGTTTTATTGGATATCAACCTTGGAAATAACGAAAAGGCATAAATTGCTTTCGTTGTATCGGCAATAAACGCCGGCGAAGCTCTGAAGCTCAGTTTTTCGCCGTTTCCGCAATCGCTTTCAAAAGGGTGAATCAGGTGTCCTTTGATGTCGAACATGCGCAAATGGCCGTCACCATTCTGCGGTTCGGCCCAGAATTCAAGGCCATCACCTGCACTGTCAGTCAGGCACAGTTCATATTTCCCCTCTTTGAGCCGGAGGGTATCCCTGTAAAGGGTCGTGGGTTCGAGGTTTGCAGGTAATTTGGCGAATATAGTATCCAGTTTGTCATTGATCAGAAACACTTTATTATCCTTCGGCTTTTTATTTGTGAGAAATTCAAGAATGAAATCGGCAGGATACTCTTCCGGAGCCACAAAGGTTGAAGTCTGCTCATTGTCGCCAGGCCATTCGTCGGCAACCCCGTTGGGCTTTAAAAGCGTAACTGTGTAGCTGTTTTTTCCGTCTTTCATAGCTATTTCACCGGGCATCATTAGTTCGGCAGTCTGATTGAAGTTCAGGTTTCCTTTCCAATGATAAACGTTTTTCGGAAAACCTTCAGTTCCATAAGTGATAATTAGTGAGCGCAGCTTTGCAGACCCAAGATTCCGTATAACAAACCGCGGATTAAAGCATGCCGGATTCAAACGTGTGTACTGTTGATTGTCACTGGGAACAATAATTTTATCTACGGCAACATCAACCCTTTTCGAAGGAGGGGAGTAATGGAACAAATAGGCTGAGATATCTTCATTGGCCTGGATATTTTCCGTTGCTGTATAAGGTTCCATAACCAGCTCCACCAGATGTTGTCCCTTACTTGTTGCCACATCTATAACATCAGGTTCCTGCAGATCTCCGGGGCACCAGTAAGCACGGTCGTAAACCCAGGTTCCCCCTTGGGGATAAAGAGGATTGGCACCGCAATCTTTCCACATGTTTCGGTGATCTACGATCTTCCCATCCATTTTCAGATCCCTCCACCGTGAACAAAATTCGCTGCAACCCCTGGGTTTATCCATTCCATGTCCGGTATGCTGTATCCTGATGCGGCTGAAAGCCTCACCCGGTTTTGATTCGTAACTCACCGGCAGAAGCTTATCTTCTATCTTATCTTTCGGGTCGCCGTATTTATATCCTTTATTCCAAAGCGGGGTTATTCCAAGCGGAACAACAACAGGAGGACCGGATATGATTTTAAAATCAATTGTCAAGGCCCAGCCAACATTAACCTGCTCATAGCCGGAATGAATATATTCAATTTCGACACTGTCGCGAAGGAAGGGAGAAAAGTCTGTTACATCGACCTCCCATTTAAAGCTCCATCCCTTATTGTAAATGCTTCCGTAAGGTGTAAGCATACGGCCGATTTCAAAGTCTGCAGATTTTCCGTTGACACCACCCTGCCGGCGCAGGAAAATGTGATCGAGATAATCCCAGTGTGCAGTGAGCAGACTATCGGGACTTCCCAGTGTAACACTCATCTCAATCTTACGGACCGGCAAACTTGTCGAAGGAAACACTCCCCATCGGGCATACGATTTTGAACCGGTACCCGGATTACATACCACGGTAGTTCGGTTATGGGTTACTACATGTTTAGGGATTTGTTTTTGAGCAAAACAACCGGCAGATGAAAACAAAAACAGAAAAACAAGTATTCTCTTCATGATTTATTTGATTTTCAGAATAACTTCTCCCGTCGCAAGTCCGGTAGTGACGGCTTTAACTTTGAACATTCCCTTCATTCCTTTTTTCGCCTTCACGATTACCAGTGCCATCCCGTTGAATGCTTCGCGTTCGTGACTTTGGAACGGGACAAAACTTGTAGGATCACCATTGTCGGTGGCCACAATTTCACCAGGCCCATCAACCTCAAATTTTATCAGCGAATGCGAGCGTGGAACTGTCAATCTATCCTTATCCTGAATTTTGACCGTGATATAGGCAAGATCTGAACCATCAGGGGCAATCTCATTTCTGTCGGCTGACAGATTTAGTAATGCAGCATTTCCGGTCGTTTTCACTTCATCAGTAGCCCATTGTTTACCGTTTTTGTATGAAATAACTTTAACGGTTCCCGGCTGATATCGTACTTCATCCCATACAAGGCGAAAATCTTCACCCGCTTTTTTTGCTTTTTTTCCCAGACTCTTCCCATTTAAAAACAGTTCAGCCTCATCACCCGAGGTGTAAACATTTATCGGAGTTATTGAATCAAGCCGTTCGCTCCAGTTCCAGTGAGGCAGTATATGCGCCATCGGGAAGTCGGGCCGCCAGTGGGCCTGGTAAAGATAAAAACGGTCTTTGGGGAATCCGCAAAGGTCGACGATACCAAAATAGCTGCTGCGTGAGGGTGCTGCATTTTTGCGTAATTCCTCCATTTTCTTTTCGAGCTCAGCGATTTTTGCGGGGTCGTTGCGGAAATTCAAAAGATTAGTTTCATCCGAATTATAGGGAGTCGGTTCGCCAAGGTAATCAAAGCCTGTCCAGACATACTCTCCGAGTAAATTGGGGAACCTGGCATTGGTACGGAACTGTTCATCGGGAGAGCAGCCCCAGCCGGGTCGGGCATGGTCGTAGGATGAAATCTGCCAGTTTGCATATTCGCTGCCAAAGAAATATTCGCCCCGGGAGGTTACACACGAAGAGGTCTCACTGCCCACTGTTGGTTTATTTGAATATCGCGGATCAGCATCCCATTTAGGCTGTTGCCCGAAGAAATAGTTAACCCCCATAATGTCAACTCCAACAACAGCCCCAACTTCACGTGCCCTGTCAGGATCATTATAACCGTTTGAAACCGGACGTGTAGGATCTTCACCGCGAACAATATCTGCCAGATGTTTTGTCATCTCCACATTTCGCTGATCCATCACTTCGTTCCCGATTGACCAGATAAACACCGAGGGATGATTACGGTCTCTGTGAACCATCGCCTTGAGGTCTTTTTCGTGCCACTCTTCGTAAAGTTTATTGTAATCCTTTGGTTTCTTGCCGTTTTTCCAGCAGTCGAAAGCTTCATCCCAGACCAGGAATCCCATTTGATCGGCCAGTTCAAGCAATTCCGGAGCAGGAGGGTTATGTGAAGTTCGAAGCGAATTGCAGCCCATCTCTTTGAGGATAGTTAACTGCCGGCGCAGTGCACTTGTGTTTATAGCACTTCCTAAAGCCCCAAGATCATGATGGTTACAGGTCCCCTGGATTTCAATCCTGCGACCGTTCAGAAGAAATCCCTGGTTCGCAGTAAATTTTAGTGTCCGGATGCCAAAAGAGGTGAGGTAAGTGTCGACAACTTTACCTGCAACATAGATCGTTGTTGAGGCTAAATACCTGTTTGGAGCAACAATATCCCATTTCTTAGGATTTTTCAGTGATGCCGTTGCGGAAGTTGTCCCATTCTTCCCGGCTTCGATCTTAGTTTTTGTCTGATTAAAGGAAGCAACTTTAACGCCCGCGCTATTATTCGTGTCCAATTCGAAAATCCGGGTTTCGACAGTTGCTTCAGCAGCAGATTTACCCTGGTTATCGACAGTAACAGCAATTTTAATTGTTGCTGCGTCGCCTGTAATCTCAGGCGTTGTAATGAATGTTCCCCAATGACCAACATGAATCGGATTAGTTTTTACAATCCAGACATGGCGATAAATACCTGCTCCCGGATACCAGCGCGAATCCCATTTTTCGGTATCGAGGCGGACAGCGACCACGTTCTCATTTCCGAATTTAAGAAAGGGGGTGAGATCCATCCGGAAGGAGTTATATCCATAAGGCCAGGTTCCCACATATTGTCCGTTGAGCCAGACCTGGGCATAGGCCATTGCCCCATCAAAATCAAGAAAGACCTGTTTGTCTGCATCTTCCTTTGAGACCGTAAAATGCTTGCGGTACCATCCGATTCCCTTGAAGGGCAGTTTTCCGGTTTCGCCGGTCAGTTCAATCCTGAAAGGACCTTCAATAGCCCAGTCGTGAGGCAGGTCAAGTTTTCGCCAGTTCCGATCGTTGACTTTTGGGTCCTGCATATTTTCAGGTTCCGGTAACGCTGTGCCATCCGCCTGTAGGCCGAAACGGGAAAAGAGCCATCCGTCATCAAAGAGTTGAGTGTTTGCTGCGCCCATTCGAAGGATTGGTTTGCCCATCGTGAGATCTTTCGCATTAAGTATTGATCCGTAAACGAGTAATATTAAAAGCAGGAAGAAACGGATAAGATGGGGAGTATTTTTTCTCATTGATTAAGATAATTTTTGGATAATGGATAATTACCCATTTAAGTATTGAAAATAATTTCTCGTATTTATTTACTTCTGTTATTTTTTCTTGCTGCGAATGATAAGAACAGTGTTCACCAACAAGAGTCCCATGAGCCCGACATAAGAAAGCTTTTCATAAATTGTCCCCTGGAAGTGCTCCTTTAGACCGTTAACGGTAACCCAAAACATAAACAGGATGTTCCCGGCTATTGCCGCTAAAGAGAACAGTTTTGTCAAAGAGGTTTTTTCTTTTTCCATTTTATTGCAAATTGAAGTTTTTGAGTTTCAAGTAGAGGATTTATAAAATGCCTCATACTACGTTTCTAGCCCTTGTCCGGAGAGATGCGAATGATGTTTTTTCTTTCGCAAAATTGACATTAAAATTGGCATAATAATCGCTAAAAGAAGCCATGAAATTAATGGAATCATTAGAAATACAAAAGCAGTCTTCGTGCCAGGGGGAGTAAAAATACCACTGTACCCAAACAGTGAAGCAGGTACGAGAATAAGTACCAGGCAATAAAGGGTGATCCGGACAGGAAACGGCCAACGCTTTGAACGCATGCTGGCTATTGCCAGGAAAAGGAGCGGGGAAAGTACCCAGACTACAAAAAGTAAAGGCAATATAATGGAACTGTTATTTCGTCCAGCCCTTAGGGTCAAATAGAGCGACACAATCACCCCTGCCAAAACTGTAATCAGAGATATTATGTGCAGAAGGCTGATAATGATAGATTTATTCATCGTAAATTGCTCTTAAGTAATGAGAACTTTAAAATGTCGAATTCCATTGATATCCTGCCTCGTATGGTGGCAAGGATACATAAATTTGTTTTACCACAGATTCCCCAGATAAACAGATAAAAAACTCATTTTGAAGATTAATCCGTGAAAATCTGTGTAATCTGTGGTGCTAATTTTTTCCATTAACTACTCTTATCAGCTAAAGAATTACTTTAAAAGACTTGAAACACCATTGTTTTCAACCTTCACTTTATATCCCGGAGGTGTTTTCAACGAATATGTAATCTGTTTCCCGGTCCGCTTCCAGTTGAGTTCAACTGCGCTGTCATCAACAGGAATAGCTCCGCTGCACTCCTTTAATTCACTTTCGGTAAACTGGATTGTGATTTGCTTATTAATGTAGTCAATCCTGCTGATTCCAAGGACATCCCGATAGAGTACGTGACCGATATAAGATGCAAAACCATGGTTACAACTTGCTTCAGATCCCATGTTTTCCCAAAGTGTGCCTGTACGCTGTGCCATGTAATAGAAGTAATCCTGGATCTCACTCATTAATTGGTTCTTCAGCCCGTTACGCGAAAGAATATCCATGCGCATGTAATTTCCAACGAAAGCGTTTGCCCTGAAAACATTGGGATAGGTAGTCTTATCGTCCCGGTTCGGTCCGAATTCGGTCGTTAGTTTTTTCCATAATCCGGGAAAGGACCCGGGTGGCGCAACATTGAAATAAAAGGCATAATACTGGCAAACTTCAGTTGTGTTTGTTGTAACCTCAAGTTTTCCACCCTTACTCCGCACGGCATTATCCACAAAAAATGTTCCGTTATACGCCTGTTTAATGATGGTTCGTTTGATGGACTCGGACTTATTCTTCCAGGTGTCGTTATGATACAATTCCGCGGCATTCGAAAGGACCGAACTGTACAACATGTTACTTGGGTAATTCACATCCTTGACGAAACTATTCGCTCTCGACCATTCGACAAAGATCCAGCTTTGGAGGTTTTCCAGCAGGCCGTCCTCATTCTCAAATTTGGCAAAATAATTCAGAATACCTTCGATCCGTGGCTTCAATCGTGCTACCAAAGCAGGGTCACCACCTCTTTGTGCATAATCATTTACCTGGATCACAAACCACATGGCCCAGTTTGGAATAAAGACTCCGTCGTTGTGGTCGGCGGGGTAACACATTGGAATCATCCCTCTCGGAAGAAAAGCGAAACTGTCGGGCAGCGCGTAATTTTCATAAAAATTGTGGGCTACTGCCGAATGCCCCGTGAAATCTTTTTCCATGATTGCCGAGAAATAGCTGTCGCAAAGCCATCCTGCCCTTTCGCGCGAAGGGCAGTCAGTCAGTACATCAACCGCATTCTGCCTGAATGATTGCCGTGATGCTTTATAAATTTCATTTAATTTGGGGTTACTGCAGGTAAACGATGCTTTGGGATTTTCATGACACGCATATTCTCTGAGGTAAATATCCTCAATTTTCACGGCACCCCTCAGCACAATAACTTTCAGATATTTAAAAGTATAGGGTTCAAAAGTTTCAACGTTGTAAGTCCCCGGTTCGAGTTCATAGACAACCTGGTTATTCACATCGGGCATCCTTTTTTTTGTATTTACATCACCGTCAGTCAGGACTTCGTCAAAATAAAAATAGATTTTGGACTGTTCATTACATAGTATTCGGGCACCAATAAAGCCTGAGAGGTCGATACCGAAATCAAAAGTAGAGAATTCATTAACTGAAATGGGAATTGCATCTCGTGTAAATGGTTTTGGCCTGGCGTCTGTCATTTTGCCTGAAATTTCCTGAACAATCTGGGATGGCAACACCTCCAGTTCACTCTCTTTAAATCCCTTAAATTTTTCATTGATAATCCTTAACGATCTGTCCTTATAATATTTACCCTGCTTTTTGAATTGAATCGTTCCGCTGGAAGAGATAGCAACCGGACGAACGATGTTAAAATCGGGAAGGATCAGGTTTCTGGGAATTAACTTCCCTGATGGACAAGAAGATGTTTTAAGAGGTTGTATCGGGATTTTTGCTGATACCCTCCATTGCTCAAAGTCATTTTTAAGACGGTAATATTCGCTAAAGGGGCGCTGGAAGCTATAGCGCTCCACCTTTTGCAGCCGTTCTTTGATCTGAAAGGCCTCGAAACCGGGCTCGCTCCCGGTTGAGAGAATAATTTTGCCGTCAGATTCAACTTCAGCCTGCAAAAAAGAGGGTTGATCAAGGGTGTAATAACTGTTGACGTTGTATCCGGCAACCTCAACTGCCACAATATTATCGCCGATTTTTAAATGTTTGCTCAGATCGTATTCATCGACCCTGAAAAATCCATGACCGGTTCGGGCAGGACCATAGCCAAGATAATCACCATTGATGTAAACCCGATATAAGGTAGAAGCTGTAATCCGAAATGTAGCATTTTTATTTTTCTGCGACTGAAAGATTCCGCGGAAACCTAAGTTTAAGTTCATCTCTTTTTCTCGGCCCTGAACCCAGACCGGAATGCCTTTTTTCATTAGGTCTGTTTCCGGTATTTGAAGGCCAAAGGCACTGAGGATTAATAAAATATTTACGAAGAGCAGAATGAATAATTTAAATCGGATTCCGTTGAAAAAGAACCGGAAATGATTTTTGATCATGGTTTTATAAGTTTTGATAAAGGAATTTTAAAATTAGCAATTATCCTGTTGCTTATTAAAAAATTATAAACAGTCGTTGATCGGCAACTCTCCATATAATGAGAATAGTAAAATTTCGTAGTTCTATATTCGTATGGCTTTAAAAGATTCAAAATAAAAATGCCACCAAAACTCCAGGTCACCAAAATGGCACCAAAAACAGTCTCCTAATTGGTATACTCCAATATACTACCCGCAATATAGCGAACTTTGTTGTTATCATTGAAATAATAAACGACAAGGACACGGTTTTCACCAATTATTGCAGACCAGCAGTAACCAAGGTCACCACCCCCGCCATCATCGCGGATGATAAATTCATGGGCAGTGGCAAAATCGGTACATTCAGCATTCAATATCCTTCCTCGAATGCCAAAGGGCTTATGCCTGTATCCATAAGTCAGCAAAACGCGGTTGTCTGGTAGTTTAAGTGCATGCAAAGGGTGTCCGTAAAATCCCATACTCTGCCAGGTAAATGATTTTCCACCATCAGTCGATCGGGCAATGCATGAAAGGTCACCAGGCATATTGGCAGTACGAAGAAAGGCAACCAGGTCGCCTTTTGGCGTCTCATAGACTGAGGTTTCATCGAAGGAGATCTTTTGATCCGAAGCGACTGAACATGAATATTGCCAGGTTAAACCTTTGTCATCGGAAATCAGCAAATGCGTCTGTGTTTTGGCAGGAGCATCGGCGCTATTTGATGCAACTACCCAGTATATCCTGCCATTGCGCCCCTCACATAAGGCGCCGCGATTATAAGCTGGCAAGGGTTTTCCCCAAACATTAACCTGGTTATCAACGGGAACATGCAGAGGGTAAATTGGTCCGAGCCATTTTCCGCCGCCATCCACAGAGCGCATAAGATATCCTCCAAGGAAAGTATATGCCTGCGAGTGATTGCTCTTTTTATATCTCAGTATAGTTATCTTTCTGTTCAGAACACTGTCTGCATCGGGGCGGATAAGCCCCCATATATAACTTGAGCAAATCAATGTTCCATCCCGAAGTTGTGAAAGACAAGGGTCCTGGGAACCCCCAAAAGGATGGGAGAAAATTAATTCAGGTTCTTTTGTCCACTGTTCGCCGTCAGCGGAACGCACCATCACCAGATAGCTGTTCGGATCGGTATGGGAGATGCCTTCTTCGCCAAACAACCGGCGGTCGGGTGCCCTGCGGAAAGCAACCAGGAACTCGCCTTTGGGGCGTTTGACAACAGAGGGAAATGCTGAATAGAAAAGTGAATCCTTATAGATGATAACATCTTTTACTTTCCGGAAAACCGGCAAATTATCGTTTGAAACACTTTCTTGCCTGCCACTTCCCGGATTTAGGGCGAATAAGTTTTCAATCTGAAGCGCACTAAGAATAATAAGAATCAGAATGATGCTGAAACTATGGGTGTGGTTTCTCATTTTAAAATAAACTAAGATTTGTTATTTTTTTACCTGTCTGGAAACCATCCCTTAAGAAATTGTTCCTGGGTCCCGTGATAAACAGCTTCACCAAGAAATTCCTTCCCCCGCTGGTTGCCCCATGAATAATTGATAATCAGCTTTCCTTTATATTCACAGAAATCAATATCTGAATTGTTGCAATTTTCGGCAGTTGCAATTTTTTGTCTAAGGATCTCCGGCAAATCCCTGGTTGCAAGCTGCCTGTCAACAGGTGAGGCTTTAAGAACCGGATTTAACGGACTTGGTTCCCAGTGAATCAAATCCTTTGAGCGTACCACCCTGGCTTCGTAACCTTGAAATGCTTCAAGATAGAAATCGTAATAATAGCCGTCGACGTAGCGTAAGCAGTGAGGAGCGGTATATCTGTCCATTGCATAGTTGTGATCCCGTGACAGAATCTCCCATTTTTTTAAATCCGGAGAGGTTGCAAAACGGGCTGTAAAACGTTCTCCGGCCTCTATTTCAGGTTTTCCCACTTCAAACATCAATACAAAGTTGCTCCCGGCTTTGATCATCGAGGTATTGAATATCCCAAATCCGGGAATATCAAATGCCATCCACTGATCCCAGTTTTGAAGATCGTTCGATTTAAAAATGTAAACCCTTTCACCGTCGCCATGGTCCACTGCTGTTACATAGGCTGTATCATTCAGAACATAAGCGCTTCCGAATTCGAATCCTTTAGCAAAAGAACTGGTCGGCTTTCCTGTTTGATGGTCAACAAACCGGAAGTATGAATCCCCGGTATGATTATTCCAATAACCTGCCCTCACATATTCGAACCGGTAAACCTTGTCTTTAAAAACAACAGGTGTAGTCTCCACAAGGTCGCAGTCAATTGTTCCGATCTTTTCAATCAGTGGCCTGCCTTGCGGATCTGTTGGCGGCTGCACTGATGAACAGGCCAGAAAATTAAATGAGCTTAATAAAATAATCACGTTTAAGATAGTCCTTGGTTTCATAAGTATTAAGAATAAAGTATTGTAATAATTAGTTATATCCCCTTTTGACCTCACCCAACCTCTCAAGGGAGGGGCGTAAGGTCCTGCACTCCTTCAGATTGCAGTCGAAAAGTTGAAAATCTGATTTATAAAAATAGTACATTATATTTTACCAATTGCATAGATTGCTTCGTCGCGCATTGAATAATTCGCCTATATACACGAAGAAACTGCTTAAGTTTTGATTTTCAATCCTGCAAGGGATTAGCGGTCGGTAGAATAGGGAACAAAGGGGTGAAGGATCGTCCCGGACGGGACGAACGAAAACGAGCAACCGTCTTTTTACCAACCGATAGTGCCTGACCGCACAATTTCCCGCAATAGTCGGTCTATTCTGTTTATGAAGTGTTTTCTCAATCCCGACAGGGAATTGATATAGGTAGAAACCAGAATACAACCCAGGGAAAAATGTAATATTTAAACAGTTTCTTAGATTCTTAATAATCTTTTGCCCGTTTAAGGATTACAGGATGAGATTTCACGCCATTAATTTTCTGGTACAGTTTCCACGTATCCCTGTCTACTTCAACAAGGGTCCAATTATTTGCGGGATTGGCAAGCTGTTTTTTTAGTGTTCTTGTGAATGCACTTGCCGCCCGGGCATTTTCCCATGTTCTGATTGTATTAAATATCTGATATTTTAGCGGACAACTTTCGATCGATTTTTGGTTTAATTCCATGATGTAGGTCGCACCAACACCTACCGAAATGGCTTGAATATGTTCATATTGCTCTACTGTAGAGGTTGAGTTTATACCGAAATTACCCCCGAACGTTGCCGGAAAATAATTTGACCAGGCCACATCCCTGATATCTTTACCTTCACTTGTAGAACTTCCCCATTTCCTGGTATTCAGATCATACATATTTGTTCCCCCTCCTACATTCCAGATACTTTGATAATGCCACGATCCTTCGGAAAGTGTTGCCCCTGAAACACGCAGATAAGGAATCTGATGAGCTGTAGCCCTTTCAAACATTTTTCTGAAAAACCGTTTGACGGAATAATATCCATGACCACTGTCAAATAGAAATTCTTCCCCGTCAAGGTCCATAAAGCGGATTCCATTAATAGCGCTCACATCAGCATAATATTGCGCAATTGCATCCTGTAAATAGATATTTGGTATAACTCCATCGTAACCATAGTTTATAGTTACCTGCAATTTATAAATTGTATCATTGGCCGGATGATTTGTCGCTTTTGTCTCCCAATAACCCCTTTTGACCTTTTTAAGGATAAAGGGTTTTGTTTTTGAAACGCCCAAATAATGTATCAGCTCCTTGCCTATCTTAATAATGTTCAGGCTCTCACAATGCCCCTCCCAACTTGCAGTCTCATCCAGATAGATAGGGTCGTTTACCTCAATAATGGTGTCGGAAGCACTAATACCTTTTGTGAGAATTTTTAATTGCTGATAACATAAACTGTCGCTGGGTACTGGACTTGCATCTTTTGTTCCCGGGGCAAGCGATGTTGCAATCGTATGTCTCCCGATCAGGATGCCAAGGGGATTTGACTGACTTGTAAATTCCTTGTGCGATATATCGCCGGATGAGAAATGAAATGGTTTTTTTTCAAAATTCTTCCCGTCAATAAATCCATTGTTCCCGCGGTCGACCTTAAAGTAAGGGATGTCCTCCAGTTCAATTGCCTTAAATCCCAATTGTGACATATAGGTCAGAGTACTGTCAAATAAGTTTCCTTTTGTGGAAGCATCCGGAATATACCGGGCAGGATCTTTTACCCATTTGCCATTTATTTTTGGGTAGGGAAGCCCTTCAGATAAAACAATGTTTTGAATAACATCCAGAAGAGCGGTGCTATCGGGGCTTCCCCATAAGGCGACTGACGATCCGGCAAAATCGACCCCCGACAGTGCCTGAACTTCCTGATGATTCGGTGCATTTGTTGGTAAAAAAGGAATTAATGAAAACAGAATATCTCTGTTGACACGTCTGTCGGCTGCATGATATGTGATGACAATATTTCCCATCTGATCAACAAAAGCAGCATTTCCATATAATATCCGGTAATATGCCTCAGGATGTGAAAAGAAAGCGACATCGCTTATACCATCCCCGCCAATTGGAAAAACCTGACCTTCATGTAAATGGGATGGAAGCGGGAAGAGAGCCTTATCCGGACTGTGAATAATGTATTGGAAAGGGGCAGCATCACCTATCGTTTCCGAGGTTCCACCAGTAGTGATATCATTTAAAGCCAAAACACCGATCGCATAATTTACTGCATCGCTTGTATCCCTGGCTACGCCAATGATCTCGCCAAAAATATTCTTAATATTCGTATGATACGAGCCCCACTGGATATCGTCAATCCCATTTCTTGCCGAAACCGATTTAAGTGTTAATCTGAAATATTTCTTATGTGGAACAAGGCTGACCAGGGCTACAGATCCATTTGAATAATTCAGTGTTAACGTATGATCGTCCTTATTTGAGGAAGCGTGAACAGGTTCGTAATATACTTTTCTTTTACTATCATAAAGAGACATCAAGGGCGATGGTTTATCCGGCAGACAAAATTCACGGTTGGGATTTACGGTAATATTTTTCATGCTGGTAATGAAACCCTTATTGTTGAGATGGATTTTGAAATAGTCCGTTTTAAAGTCCCATTGGGCTTTGGCAGAGGATCCAAAGAATAAAAGTGTTAAAACCAGAAAATGAGTTCCGTTGAATTTCCTTTTTGTCTGTATCTCTTTTTTCATGAAGTATTAAACTAGGACAATGGTTTAGACTGTGTTTATTTATTTGAGTGATATTTGGAGCTTTGGAGGTTTAGTGGCTATTATTTTTTGCCACCAAAACATCAATTCACCAAAATACCCTAAAAATTCTCCTGATTGTAAGTTAAAGAACCAGAAGATATTGGAAAATTCCTGATGTGATTTACTAAAGGTTCTCTCCCAGCTCTTCGAGTGTTCTTCCTTTGGTCTCAGGGAAAAATTTCCAAACAACAAATGCCTGGACAATCATCATAACTGAGAAAAACAGGAAGGCATGTCCAACTCCGAAATCGGATAATTTAACGATCATCGGAAACAGGAATGTTATCAGTGCAGCAAAAAACCAGTGGGTAAAACTACCGAGTGACTGTCCCTTCCCTCTTACGCTATTCGGGAATATTTCGGCAATAAGAACCCAGATGACTGCCCCTGTTGAGAAGGCAAAAAACATGATATAGACCAGCAGCAGGAAGAGTAATCCATAACCTGAGAAGTTCTGTGTATAAAAGGTTTTGGCAATTAATCCCAGACAAACAGACATGCCGACAGATCCTGTAATCAGAAGTTTCTTGCGGCCCACCCTATCAATCAGAAACATTCCGAGAATCGTAAATATCCCGTTTGTTACTCCTATCATGATTGACTGAAACATTGAATCGGCACTTGAAAGTCCACTTAGTTCAAAGATTCGCGGAGCATAATAGAGGATTGCATTGATTCCGGAAAACTGATTAAACATAGCGACAAGAAATGCTACGGATATAGGTTTGATATAACTAAGCGAGAATAACTGCTGATCACCGTTGGACGATTTTTCCATGCTATGTTTGATATCTTCAATCTCTTCATCGATTGAGGCAATCTCAATTCGTTCGAGGATCATTTTAGCCTTTGCGATCTGGCCAATCTTTATAAGGTACCTGGGGCTTTCAGGAATTATAAACAAAAAGGAGAAATACAAAAACGCTGGAACTCCGGCAACTCCCAGCATCCACCGCCAGGGTTCTGAACCAAAATCACGAAGGAGAAAATTGGAAACAAAGGCGATCAGAATCCCAAAGATGACATTGAACTGAAACATTGCGGTCATTCTTCCCCTTATTTTCGCAGGGGAGATCTCTGCTATATATGTTGGAGCTACCACAGAAGAAGCGCCAACGCCAATTCCTCCAAGAAATCTAAAAATGATAAACATACTCACATTTCCAGCCATGGCACTTCCAACTGCAGTTACTATATACAAACCTGCAATTAAAAAAAGTATTGGCTTTCTTCCATATTTGTCAGCAGGTTCGCCCGATACCAGGGCACCAATTACCGTGCCGACAAGAGCCGAAGAAATGGCAAAGGCATGCCAGAATGGGGTGAGCTGAAACAGTTCCTGAATATGCTTTTCAACACCTGAAATTACCGCCGTGTCGAAGCCAAAAAGGAAGCCTCCAAGTGCAACAATTAATGACCAGATAAATACTTTGTTGTTAGCTTTGTTTTTCATAGGTTTTATATTTGTTACTTTATTTATTTTGAGGGACTGAATCTTGCCGACCAACCACCTCCGGGAGCCATATCACAGGATATTTCTTCACCTGATTTTATCATAATGCGTTCTGTTTTGTAATCATTTCCATTAATGTCGGCGTTAATACCATCCCTAAATATCTCAGCCTCATACTCACCACTCTCCAAAAAGTCACATTTTATTTTCAAGGTCCGTGCTGTCCAGTTCGTCATTGCTCCAACAACCCAATCTGTCCCTTTTTTATGTGCAACAGCCACATACTCTCCAATCCGGCTGTCAAGCGGGTAGGATAAATCCCATACCGTTGGAATATTCTTTATAAAATCAAGACAAACAGGCTCCCTGATATAATTTGACGGAACATCGCACATGAATTGCAAAGGTGAATAATAAATTACAAACATTGCAATCTGATGAGCACGAGTTCCAAGAGTCATGGGAAATCCGTTAAAAGGATGGAAATGCGGTTTGCTTACATTATTCATCCCGCCCGGTGCATAATCGAACGGCCCGGCAATTCCACGAAGAAAAGGGATAGTTACATTATGTTGCGGATCCGCTCTATTGCCACCCATATTCTGTTCAGAACCATAAACTGCCTCAAAGGTAAGTACGTTTGGGAAAGCACGCGAGAGTCCGGCAGGATTAGTTGCCCCATGGTATTCGATCAGCAGATGATGTCTTGCAGCGCTCTCTGCTATCCGATGGTAGTCCTGTTCACCTAACTGATCATCCCGTTCGAAGAAGTCAACTTTCAAACCTGCGACTCCCCAATTTTCGAACATCTCCATGTTTTTCTCCAGATCGTGGTAAAGAGTTTTTGCAATGCACCACATAAAGAACCGCTTATTCTTCTCTTTGGAATAGGCTAACAGTTTTGGCAGATCAAGATTCGGGTGAATCTTTGAAAAATCGTAAGGATCGCACCAGCCGTAATCAATATTGACAAACTCGATATTGTTTTTTATCGCATAATCAATAAAATATTTATAGGTGCTAAGATTTGTTCCCGATTTAAAATCTATCCCGCTCAGGATGACTTCCTGGACACCTGAAGATCCGGGAGATTTATCCCACCATAAGTTCCACCAGTCATTGACTATCATTCCTGTCTTCACCCATGAAAAATCAAGGTCCTCTCTTTGACCTGGGGCCAGAAGGAAGACCAGCTCATTGTTCATCAACTCTTTATCACTATTTGAAATCATCATAATCCGCCAGGGAAAACTCCTGTTTCCGGATATTCTGGCTATATAATCCGTAGTTTTGGTGACTAAAACAGACCATTCTCTGTGGTTATCAATATTTGT
>CAIOOC010000037.1 GCA_903859795.1 uncultured Bacteroidia bacterium | reverse complement strand
GATAAAAGTAATATTCGATCTGTTCATCGATGCAACCAATGAAATATCTCCCCAATTCAGAAATCCCGGTAAATTGACTCCCATACTGAAAAAATCAATATTTTCAGGGGTATCAAATAAATAGCTCACAGGAGCATTTCTCACAATGATGTTGTCGGTACTTCCTTCCAAGGCACTAAAGATCAATGCTGCAACTCCGGCCTCTTTGTTTGCATCAATCCCGATCTTCGATGCATGATAGTTTGACCGGAGAAAATCGCTCAAAGCTTTAAACTCATTTACCCATTCTCCAATAACAGTTTTGCCAAACCACAACAGGGAACGCGACAGAGTAAGCAGGTTTCCGTTTCTGTCGGATGAATTTGGATTCGAAACCACCTCGCCAGTCCCCGATAAATCGACGATTGCAATCCCTTTTCCCGAAGAGATAAGCTTATCAATTAAGGTTTTCGGGATCATTCGTTTCCCTCCAGTGTTGCAAACAATCGTGAATTCCCTTGAATTTCCTGATGGCTGACGTACCAAAACAGGAATAATCTTATTATCAGACGTTTCAAGAGCGATCCGATTCCAACCATCACAGATTGGCAATTCATTGATCGATTTTAATGAAATTTCAGATTTGTGGCCCAGGATTCTATGCAACTGACCTCTTTTAACATCAGTATTGAATGACTTTGTATTTAGAAAATCTGCTCTTAATTGGTTCCCTTTCAATTTACACCAGTTAGCCGTACTAATTACCTTGGAATCCCTTTCACTTTTGGGGAAAACCATCAATTTTTCCTTTGGCAGGAGCTCAAACGGAACCTCCTTCTTTGGAGTTCCGTTTCCACTTCCTTTCAAATACTTATCAAACCAGCCGAGCATCACTTCCCTGTCTTCGGGAAAATATCCATGAGGAAGGTCAAAAAGCTGGTAACTGATATTATCTCCGGCACCGTATAATTCAAATACAGGCTTTGCATTTTTATAGCTTCGGATCGTCTCTGCCGGTCTGAATGCCTGATTATTATCTTTTTGATGGTTACACATCTTGACAGCTCGTGGAGCGATAAGCGACAGAATACCAGCCTCTTCGGTGAGGTTCAGACCATTGATTAGCACCTCACAAATACAGGGTGTACCCAAAATGTACGATTCAAACGTCCCGGCACTAACCACAGGAACGGCCGCTTTAATCCGGTTATCCAATGCGGTAAGCCACATGGTCTGGTTCCCTCCGCCACTCGACCCGGTAGCCCCTATATTCAGGGAATCAACATAAGGCAACGAACACAGCAGATCTACTCCGCGAATATTATCTGAGATCTCAATCCCCATCAGGGTTTCACCAATGTTCATGAGTGATGACCCAAGATTATTCTCATCCCCATGATCTTCAAATACTCCATGAACTGTTGTGCGCTCACCCGATCCCCACGGATCAATGCAAAGGGCAACATAGCCGTTTAACGCCAGAGAATGACCCAGCGACTGATATCTGTCGTCCAACCTTCCAGTTTGCGCATGACCCATCATCACAATTACAGCCGGGAATTTTCCTTTCCCATCCGGAATATACAAATTGGCAGTTGCGTAAACTCCCGGACGTGTTTGAAAGTAAATATTCCGGATTGAGTAGCCTGCCATCTGATTTACACCTGTTTCATTCAGATTCAGAGGCAATTGATGGTTAGTAGTAAATCCGGTTTTTAGGGTAATCTCATTGAAAAGATTTGTCCGGTAGGATAGCCACTCTTTTTTTGTTTCAGGTAACCGATGCATCACAAAAAGGTTAGCCGCCTCAAATTTAAGTCTGCAGCCAGTCAAATCAGAGTGGTTATCTGAGAATACATTAGGAAGGGTATCACTTCTCTCTTTTAATTCTTTAGAATATCCGTAAGGTACAATGCCAAATACAGATGATGATGCGTGACAGATAGCTATTAAACAGAATAGCTGATGGTACCTTAGTGGCTTCCAATATGTCTTTATTGTCCAATTTATCTTTATTCCCATCGATCTTTCACATTTAGATGTTATACGAGTATGCTCAATCCTGTGATAATATAAAAATCAAGACCAGAAACTTTAGTGGAAATTAGTGTTTTTGTGTTTTTATGGCAGAAAAAAAGATAAGCCACCAATACACCAAATATCACCAAAATCATTCCACAACAGCTATTATTAACTATTTCTGAAACAATATCATAGCCGGAACCTCCTGCTTTTCTATTCCTGGACCTGAATATTTGAGCAATAGATACATGCCTCCTCCAGCCTGAAAGTAGTCGAGTTTGATCGGGAAAATACCCTCTGATAAAGTTATTTTCCCCGTCTTCTCTATGTCTGCGCCGTGCGGGCCATCATGATCTATAACCAGCTTATTGTTGATGAACAGCTTGCTTCCATCGTTTGACTGAATGTAAAATTG
Organism: uncultured Bacteroidia bacterium; assembly: GCA_903859795.1. GTDB lineage: Bacteria > Bacteroidota > Bacteroidia > Bacteroidales > Prolixibacteraceae > JAAFHB01. The sequence continues at coordinate 11,205 of CAIOOC010000037.1, read as the reverse complement.
GTACGTTCCCTGTTTTCTGATCATTATCTTACCATTAAACGAAAGGGCAAACTCATCTTTTGTCGAGATAATATCATCGAGACTGAACTTATAAACTGTTCCCGATTTGAAAGGTGAGAGCTTTGAAAAATCGGGGATTTTCATCCATGCACCATCATAATATTTGTATGTCAGCCCATTTTCTTTGGGATTTATAAAGTCAATATAATTCGATTTTACAAAGCTCGACTCATATCCGGCAAGCATTGCCCTGGCCCTGATTGTAGTCGGGTTTGCGACATAGAATGGTTTTGTGAATACTGGCGAGATTGAGTCGGGTTCTGAGCCATCAAGGGTATAATGTATTCCTGCACCGGAAACGTCGGAAGTTATCCTCACAAGAACAGAGTCGTGAGCCTGTACAAGCGTATCCCCTGGATGGATGATCGGATTCGAAAGAATGATGTTTTTGAGTAAATTCTTTGAACCCTTTGAAACAAACTGATACTCTCCTGACCCCACTTCATAGAGTGCATACTTACCCTCAGTCCGCAGATATTTTACCTCTTTAGCTTTATTTGCAGAATTTCCACCCTCCGTTACTTTATCACCATTCGCAGCTAATACATAAACTGTTGCTGAAGTGTTAGCAGGAATTGAAACTTTCAGCAGGTAATCCACACCTTCAAACTTCCATTCAGATTTAATAGTTCCATATTGCGATTGATAGGAAGTCTTTGCAAAGGAGAGACTGCTCACCGGTGAAGGCCTAATGATCGTATGTTTAAATCCCGGGTTAGCCGGATCAGGTGAAATGCCACCCAAATTCTGGTAAAACCATGCACACACACTGCCAAACATGGGGTGGCTGTGGGAGACATCGCCCTGGAAGGTCTCCCAGATTGTCGTAGCTCCCTTTTCAATCATCCAGCCAAAACCTGGGAAATCGCGCTGGTTCATCAGCGTATATGCCAGATCGGCACGGTCCATAGCTGTCAGCACTTCCAGCAAAAGAGGGGTGCCCAATATTCCGGTGTCAAAATGGACCTTATTATCATTGACTACATTTTTTACAAGGTTATTAAAGACCGCATTAACGTTTTTATTTTCAGCGATTCCAAATCCGATGGGATAGATGTTCGCTCCCTGCCTGCCGATGGAATAACTTGATTTTGCCTCATTGTAATATGCGGAATTAATGGCACTCTGCGCCCTTGCAGCCAATTCTGTAAAGCGTACCTTATCTTCCTTTCTCGAAAGTGCATCTGATACGTTGATCATAATCTGAAGACAATAGTAATAGTAACAGCTGTTTACGAAGTCGGCAGGAATATCAACTATTTCCGGGGGAACCCACTCTCCAAGTCCCTGGTTTGCAAGGATTCCATCCTTGTTAAGTTCATTCTTCATGAATTCAATCCAATGTTTCATCCCCTCATAATGGGTTTGAAGAATCCGGCTATCGCCATAATACTGATACATATACCAGGGAATAATCACATATGCAGAGCCCCAGGGTGTTCCGCCACCACCATCCTGGTAAGGAGTCGTATTAGGGACATACCCGGTTTTATGGTTTTGCCCGTCGGCGATATCGTTAACCCACTTGGTATAAAACTGAGCCATGTCAAAATTATAAATCGCTGATCTGGCAGAGATCTGGCCATCTCCCGTGTACCCGCGTCGTTCCCTGTGAGGGCAGTCGCTGGGGACGCCTCCATGGACATTCCCAAGCTGGGTCCATTGGTAGTTATCGAGGATTTTATTCAGTAAACTGTTTGAACATTCGAAGGTTCCTGTTTTCTGAATGTCAGTATTTACAACACAACCCTCAACGTTTTCAGCAGTCAGTTTCACTGGTGATCCAAAAACATCAACGTATCTGAAGGCATGCCAGGTGAAGCGGGGTTCCCAGGTTTCAATCCCTTCACCTTTCAAAATATAAGTATCTGTTTGATTATAAGTTGGACCAAATTCCTCGATGAACCGGAGTTTAATCTTCGTTCCTTTGGTCCCTGAAAGCTTAATTCGTGCCCAGCCTGAAAACAGTCTTCCCATATCAAACCGGTAAACTCCTTTATCAGGCTCAATTACCGATACGGGCCGGATTGTTTTCGTGATGCGGTCAGGCGCTGAAATCTGTCCCTTGAGCGTACCAGTTGGCGGGCGGACAGCTTCGGCTTTTACCCATTTTGAATCATCAAATCCCGGTTCGTTCCACCCATTCTGTTCCATACGTGCATCATAGATTTCGCCTGAATGTAATCCGTTATAAAGGATAGGACCCAAGGCTGATTTCCATTGTTCATTGCTGGTTACCAGCTCATTGCTGCCATCTTCATAGTCAATCCGGAATTGAGCCAGCAAACGTGGCGTGTCGTACCACAAAAAGGTATCATCTGGTCGGTCGGCCTGCTTATACCACCCATTACCAAGAATAATTCCAAAGGCATTGCTCCCCTCTCTCAGCGAAGCTGTAATATCAAAAGTCTCGTATAAAACGGTCGAGTTCATATTCCCAATCCTGGGTTCAGACCACTTCTCAACCTTTTGCCGATCGTAATTGGTCTGATTGGGAGAGAGTACATGATCTCCGATTTTCTTCCCGTTGATGTACAATTCGTAGTAACCCAACCCGCTAATATAGGCCCTTGCCTGTTTAATTTTCCTGGAAATATTTAGTTCCTTCCGGAAAAACGGGGCTGCATTTTTCAATGAGCCTGAAGTCAGTGATTCCGGCGCACCGATCCATTTAGCCTGCCATTGCGCCCCATTTAGAAGACCCATTTCCCAATTTGAGGTCTTGCTCCATGACGATTCGTTTTTCTCTTGATCCCAGATCTGAACCTTCCAGCTCACCTTCATTCCTGGTTTCAGAGGTTTCCCATTATAAACCACCTGGATGGACTGACCTGAATCTGTCTTTCCAGAATCCCAAAGATCAGCACTATTCTTCGATAAAAGTTCGTCTGTTGTGGCAACCAGGATTCTGTATGCCGTTTGTCTTGCGCCACGGATATCTTTTTTCATCTGCCACGAAAGACGGGGGTTCAATACATCCATTCCCACGGGGTTAGAAAGATACTCACACCGGAGATTTATAACCTCAGGCTTTAGTTGCTGAGTTGGAGCACACCCGGTAATTCCCAGGATAATGAGGCAAATGGAGAAGAATAAAATTTTCATAAGTTAGTTAGTATATCAGCCAGATGTTAGTTTAACGTAAACGATTGTTTCAGCCTTAAATCGCGTGATGAACTGCCGGCAATCACCTCAAACTGTCCGGGTTCTGCTACCCAGCGATTAGTTGTCGTATCAAAAAAACTGAGGTGACTTTTATCAATCCGGAACCGCACCTCCTTTTGCTCACCTGCCTTCAGACTTACCCGTTCAAAACCTTTTAATGACCTTACCTCTCTTTCGACACTGGCAACAGGGTCATGGATGTAGAGTTGAACAATTTCATCCCCATCGATCTTCCCTGTATTTCTGATATTTAAGCTAACCGTCAGGGTATCGTTTTGTTCAATAACCGGCTTATTTAGTTTTAAACCGGAATATTCAAACGTGGTGTAAGACAGTCCGAACCCAAACGGGAAAAGGGGATCGATATTCTCCTTATCAAAATGACGGTAACCAACAAAAATACCCTCCTTGTAATCAGCAATACTTTTTGACCCTGGGTAAGTCCCAAAATCGGAACAATCTTCCCGTCGCTTCATTAGAGTTAATGGTAGTTTACCTGAAGGATTTACATCGCCGAAAAGGATATTGGCAAGAGCATGACCACCCTCCTGCCCCGGATAGAAAGCTTCGATCACAGCAGGGACTTTTTCAATCCAACCGGCCATCAGAACCGGTGTGGCATTATTTAAAACAACGATTGTTTTTGGATTTGCTTTTACCACCTCCAATAGCAATTCCGACTGCTTCAGAGGAAGCGCAAGATCTTCCCTGTCGGTTGATTCCCCCTCAAACTCCTTATTTAAACCAAGACATAAAACTACGACATCACTTTGTTTGGCCAATTTGACCGCTTGTTCAAGTTTATCGGATTTATCGATTGGGGCGAGTCCCAGACGGCATGATGCGCTGCCCATATTCTCGTAATATTCAACCTTAAGGTCGTAAAGATGACCCGCTTTCATTTGCATTGGAACGATTTTAAATTTGGATGGGCGGGAATCGATCCAATAGTCGATGACTTTTTTACCGTCAAGAAACAGCCTGACCCCGTTATCTGCGGCTACTCCAATTTCATACCATCCGTCGCCCAGCGATTTGAATTTGCCGGTCCATCGTGCTGACCAGTGATCTTTTTGAACAATTGAAGAATCGGGAGATCCCATTTCCCCCGGATCATCATGCCCGTTTCCATAGCCCCAATCAAAATCGATCGACTTCTCCGTTCTTGTTAAGACCGGCTTTCCCTCAAGATCACGGTTGTTGAAATATTCTCCTTTTATTCCCTGAGTTCCATCTGCCAGAAAATAACTTTCCGGTCCGGCAATCGGAAGCTCAGTCCTTTCAAATAACGCTCCCCGCTCAAAACGCACGGTGGATTTTCCTTTGGTTTTGGTCATAAGACCCTCAAGAGGCGAGATGCCATAATTCCCTTGCAGAAATCCGCTCCCCCCACCTGACATCCGGGCAACATCGCCGTTAGGTCCGATAACCGCGATAGTTTTCACCTTCTCAATGTTTAAAGGGAGAACGTTTTTATCATTTTTCAGCAAAACAATGCTTTTTTCTGCGGCCTCAAGGGCAAGACTCCTCCTTGCAGGAGTGTCGGATTTACCATAGTCTCTGTCAGGATTTTCAAATAACCGGGCTTTAAACATCACGCGAAGCAATCTTCTGACTTTATCGTTCAGAACCTTCTCATCAATAACCTTCTCCTTAATTGCCTTTAACAGTTTATCTCCATAAAATAAGGCGTAAGGCATTTCAAGATCGAGACCTGAATTGGCCATTTTTATGGTTGAATGTGCACCGCCCCAGTCTGTAACGACAACACCTGAAAAGCCCCATTCGTCTTTTAAAATATCTTTTAGTAAATGCTTGTTCTCGCAACCATAATCACCGTTGATCGAGTTGTACGCCGCCATTATCGTCCAGGTATCCGCTTCCTGTACAGCAGCTTTCATTGCGGGCAGATAGATCTCCTGAAGTGCCCGTTCACTCACTTTCACGTCAACATCAAACCTGTTCCATTCCTGATTGTTCACAGCAATAACCTTTGTGCAGGCAATGATATTTTTGCTTTGGACCCCTTTTACAAATTCAACGGTCATGCGGGAGGTCAGGTACGGATCTTCACTAAAAAGCTCAAATGTCCTTCCACCAAACGGGGTGCGGATAATATTCACCATTGGCGCCAAAAACATATTACTTTTGGAGATATGCGTCTCCTCTCCCATATTTTCAGCGACCTTGCGCATCAATGGTTTATCAAATGCTGCAGCAAGATTGATCATGGCGGAGTAATTGGTCGATTTTCCAGCCCTGTTGGGACCAATTCCTCCATCCGTCATCACAATTTCGGGAATTCCGAGCCTTTTGATTGCCTTTGTTTTGAAGCCAAGACCGCTTACAAGATCAACTTTTTCCTCAAGGGTCATCTTCGAAAGAATACCATCTACTTTTGATTCAATAGGATTTTCTTTCACCGTAGGGCTGCCGCACGATTCAAAAATCAACAATGCGAGAATTACAATTGTTACCCGGTAAACCAGAAGAATCGTCCGTTCCGCAAAGCTCAGATAGCATCTTTTATTCTTTTTGAAATTTATCAATTTTTCAGCGGTTCTCATGTTGTCACTTTTTTTTTACTATACAATCGCCAAATAAGCAGAAGTTTCAATTACGGTTTCGGATTCTCTATGATTCTGTTGTAACGTGCCATCCAGTAGGGCCACAGCCAAAAAACAGGTTCTCTCACCATACGCAGATCTCCCTGTTTTGCAGACCATGGATTTTTATCCCATCGTACTGTTGCACGGATGCTTGCCGGAGGCAGCTCCGAAATCTGGACCTCCTCCAGTATCGGGCTTCTGACAATCTGCACATCTTCGCGAAGTGTGTGATCGATGGGCCAGTCCATAAGGTCAAGCGGAGTGTCGATTAGAAAATCAAGTGTCTGAGAAACATTGACTTTTTTCCCTGTAGCATACGTGTAGGTGAGGTTATTTATCAGGTTCTCGCCGGAGGGCTGATTGGCAAGCCATTCGTCATAAAGCTTTGAATAGAATGCTTTAAGTTTTGAATCTGTTTCGTATTTTAACAAGATAGGGAAAAGATATCCTTCAAGTGTGCGGTCAAAATAGATCTGCCAGGCCGGATTTTTCTGATTCAGATGAGAGACATTGTCAAGATAACCCTCCTTATCAATCAACCTGCGATATTCTTTTTCGTATTTTTCATCACCGGTTAGGTGCTCTGCAAATTTGAGGTAGGTGAGTAATTCAAATGAATTGATACTTCTTTCCGAAGCCCATTCAGGGTCGTGATTGATCTGTTCAGGAGACCATATCGCCCAATGGGTAGGCAGTCCGTCGATGTCAACCAGGTTGTATTTTGTTTCTATAAGATGATCAATAATCTTTTTAACATGATCGCGGACAAGAGCCTTCTCCTGCTGATCAGCCACGAGCTCATAATAATAGAAATAACCCATCATATGACCGTCCATCTCGTCGGTGCTGGTATCGCCTTTCCAAAGCCACTTCCCGTCTTTTGATTTTCGCCACCTCGTTTCAACCGGTTTATACCGCGGATCCCTGACCAGTTCTTCAGCCACCTCCTGAGGAGAATAGCTTCTGTTCCCATCGTTCACATATGTCCAGTTTGTAGGAACAACCGATCGGGCAAAAAATCCTTCAGTTTCTGTGACGGTCTGAAGAAATTTCAGGAATTCAAAAGCTTTCCGCGCTTTGATTTTGGCATCCTTGTCTTTGGTTACTGCATATCTGAAACTCTCCATCGCGAGATATCCGCTTGTATATTCACCATCGTTATCATCATCCGAATTATGCCATGAAGCAGTATCGCCGGGAATGTCCAGTCTTAGTACTCCGCAGGTCCAGGGATCACGCATGTTCTTCCTCATTAACTGAGCATATAAATTGTTTTTTTTATCTTCAAGCGTCATCTTACCTCTTTTGATCTCACTGACACCATTGGCAGTGCCAATCCAGGCATTCCCTTCACCATCAAAAGCCACATCATTGACCTTGTCATCGGTGAGCCAACGCTTGCTAAAACGCAATGAATGAGATCCATCCCGTGAATATCTGACTACGCCTACATTGGTTCCCACCCACATAACACCATCGGGAGATTGACGGATACAATTCACATGTGCAGAGGGAATACCTTCTTTGGTAGTGATGTTCTTAATCAGCCGATCTCCGTTACGTACGGAAACGCCCCCCAGAACGCCAACCCATAAATTTCCGTTCGGGTCAAACGAAATTGTCCTGGCATAACAGCTGATCAGATCCGAAACATCCTGATAAAGTTTAGTCTTGCCATCCTTGCACTGGTAAAGACCCGCTTCGGTAGCCACCCATAAATTACCGTCAAGATCTGTCTTGGCATCCCTGACAGACCGTGCTATCCTGTATTGCTGCGGTTCCCATTTATTTCCGGTAAAACGCCAGATTCCATAGGGTCCAAGTGCAAAATTTCCCGTTCCATCGTTACAAATCTTTGATATCGGAGGTTTTACCCCTTCATCCTTTTTCAGCTGATGGTTACTAAACCTGTATATGCCATCCCAGGTTCCCAACAAAACATCCCCCTTTTCAGTGACAGTAACAGCATATGCCGGACCGCGCTCCTTGCCTGAAATTATAGGATGCCATTCCCGGGAATCCGGTTTTTTAACGAATACCCCCGAGGCTGTGGCTATCCAGACATTTGCCTCTTTATCAACTGATATGCTTCTCACTTCGTTGTCTGCCGGATTGTTACTGACCCGAAACCCAATATGCGTTTCCTGAATGAACGGGACATCCGTATAAATGCCAGGTGGTGGCTGGAATGCCTCTTTTCTGGATTGATCCAAACAGGAAGATAGGTTCAATACTATAACACTATTCAAAATCAGGAAGGGTAAACTCAATACCTTATATCTTTTCATTCTCATCTTTATGCTATGAATTGTCGTTTGTAGTGCAATTTGACAAGCCCTTTATTATAGTGCTTTATATCAATGAGTTTCAGTTGATTTTCGGGCCTCTGATTTTTGAAGAGCTGTATTCCATCACCAAGCAATACAGGGATAATTGAGATAATAAACTCATCAACAAGATTTTCGGTTAGCAAGGCGTTAACGACTTCTGCACCTCCGTCGCAATAGATATTTTTCCCTTCGTTGCCTTTCAATTCTGCAACCAACCCTTTTAAACTTCCTTTGAAATATTTAGATGGACCATTTTCAGCTCCAGCTGATCTTGAGACGATATAAACATTCTTATCGGGGTGAGGGTCGTCAAAGCCCATTTCGAAGATACGATCATACGTCTTTCTTCCAATTATCACCGTATCTACTGTTTTTAAGAATTCAGAATATCCGTAATCCTCTCCTGTCTGTTCAACAAGAGATAAAAAACTGATATCACCATCCGGTTTGGCGATATAGCCATCCAGGCTCATCGCAATAAATACCACAACTTTACGATCTTCCATCATTTATTTTCATTTAGGTCGGTTCACTCAATATTTAGTATTAATTGTTAATTCAAGGGTGATCATGCCAGATGCATTCCCTGATTTCGATATTTGTGAAAATGGCTTTAAAGCTTGACTTCAGCGGGCTGGCTGCATACAACCCGACCCTGGCTCCAGCCAGGGGATTGTGCATATGAAAAATCCGCATCTGATAAAATGCGTTTCCATCGAAAGAATTCTCAATGCAGAAATCCTGTCCCCTCCGGCTGAACCGGTACCACATCGAAGTAACAGCTGAAGAAATATCTGTAGATGCCCAATCTGAAAAACCAAGGTTGGTAACTACCGAACCAAGACGGGCAAACTGCTTATTTTCAAGCTCAACCGATCCCTTTATCCAGTTCTCACTGTCATGGTAAAGGATAATCCCACATTGATCATACTGACTTACAGCCTCAAAATCTGTTTTCACAGTTAAAGTGAAATCACCTTCAGTCTTGTTGACAAATGCATGTCCATTGTCATTCTGAAAACCATAATAGGTTCGTTGCCAAAAGTCGGTTTCGGGATCTGTGATGATTGTAAGCCGGTCAATCTCCAAAGAAAATTCATGCGGCGGGTTGATCCAGGTGAATTCTGACTGATTTAAAACATTTCCCATGATAAGTTATATCATTAAATTACAACTCCTTAGATCTTGTAATAATTATTTAAAAATAATGCCGGATTTAGCCATTAAGAAAAAGACTTTTAATCGTTTCATTATAACTTTTAAAGTAAAATCAATGTTTGATTTATATTTGTTCTCATAGCGACTTTGCGGCTTTGCGTGGGATAAAAAGAAATTCACGAAAGACGCTAAGGCGCAAAGTTTAAGAATTGCTAATTATTAACCATCTCAAATTCAAGCTTTCCACCCCTCTGAATCTCTTCATAAGTGACATAAAACCTATCCAGCAGTTGTCCGTTTAATCTGACCGATTTAAAAAAGATATTCTCTTTTGAAACATTCTTAGCCTCAACCGTGAAGATTTTGCCATTGGGAAGTTCCAGTTTCGCATTTTCAAATTGAGGACTGCCAAAGTAGTACCTTCCGTCAACCGGATTTACGGGATACATGCCTAATGCGCTGAAGACATACCAAGCTGACATCTGTCCGCAATCCTCATTCCCGCATAACCCTGCCGGCGAATTCTTATAGAGCGTATTTATAATCTTGTTTGTATAGAACTGAGCCTTTCGAGGTTGATCGACAAAATTGAATAAATAGGCTGAGTTATGATCCGGCTCGTTTCCCTGAGAATATTGACCAATCAGACCGGTAACATCGGCAACATCTTCGCCCAGCAATTCAGAAGTCTGGGTGAACAGACTATCCAGCATCATTCCAAATTCATGTTTGCCACCCATTAATTTAATAAGCCCGGGTATATCGTGCGGGGCAAAAAAGGAATATTGCCAGGTATTCCCCTCAACGCAATGTGCATTTCCGTATTCAGCAAAACGGGGTTGAAAGGGTTCATACCAGCTGCCATCACTGTTTTTCCCGCGCATCAGATGATAGGAAGGATCATACAAATTCTTATACCATGACGATCTCTCCATATATCTCCGATAGTCTTCATCCTTTCCCAGTTGTTTGGCAATCTGTGCAATACACCAATCGTCGTAAGCATATTCGAGAGTTTTGGAAACAGTCCCCGCTTTTTCCTTGTCGGTTGGAACGAAATGAAATTGACGGTAAAAGTCCAGCCCCTTGCGATTCCTTTCGGATGCGTCAATCAGGGCTTTATATAACTCCTCGTTATCGAAACTTCCTATTTTCTTTGCCAAACCATCTGCTATCAGTACTGCGGCATGGTAGCCGATCATTGATCCTCCCTCATTTCCTGAAATTTCCCAGTATGGGATTTCACCGGTCTGGCGGAATTTTGCAATCATTGAATGGATAACATTCTCTTCAACTTCGGGTTGCATCAGTGACAAAAGTGGATTTTCCGCCCTGAAAGTATCCCAAAGTGATAATAAGGTGTAATGGATGTAACCTTCAGCTTTTTGAGGGTTATGATTAAAATTTTTATAGTATCCATCAATATCGGAAAAACGATAAGGTGCAAGGAAACAATGATATAGAGATGTATAGAAAATGGATCTTTTATTTAAATCTGAAGTGGCAACCTTTATTTTGGATAATTCAGAATCCCATTTTGCACGGGTTGACTGGTGCATCTGTTCAAAATCCCATCCATATCGGTCTGCTGTTTTGAGATTTGCTAATGCGCCTTCCTCACTGGCGGATGAAATTGCCACTTTTACCAAAAGTTCCCGGCTTTGTTTACTGTCAAACGAGAAAGCTGCAGCCACCTGTTTCCCCATGGCAACCTGATTACCTTGGATTGTATCGGCACAGAAATATTTGTATCCATTCATATTTCTCGAAAACTGCATCGCAAAATAGACTCTTTGTATGCTCGCCTTACCCGAGGAAAACCTGTATCCGGAAACTAATTCGGGCGAATGGTAATGAATCAGGGCACGGGTTGTCTTATCGCT
>CAIOOC010000036.1 GCA_903859795.1 uncultured Bacteroidia bacterium | reverse complement strand
TCATGGTATTCAGTTCCATTAGCCGTTATAATTGGTATCCCGCTATATACCTGTTCACCAGGTGCCGTTCCAATTGTGTTTGCGCTGATCGAAAAAGGGGTCCCACTGGGTACTGCACTTGCATTTATGATGTCAGTCATCGCAATTTCGCTTCCCGAACTGATCATCCTTAAAAAGGTTTTGAAGATACAGTTTATCTTTACGTTTATCGGAATAATAGCTACAGGTATCATTTTAGTCGGATATCTCCTTAATCTGCTATTTTAAACGTTATCTGTTATTTAGATCAAAACTAAATTCCAATCTTCTCTTGCACATCCTGCAGAATGGTTCTAATTTTAGGCCAAAGTTTATGCCTCAAATGATATGAATAAACTCATTTTTTCTTTCTTCATTGCCGGACTTTTAACTCTTGTTACGGCTCAAGCTCAAGAACCTACAACCTGGCGCGGTCCCGGATCAGGCGGCGTCTATCCTGAAACCGGCTTATTAAAATCATGGCCTGCAAATGGTCCCGAAATTCTTTGGCATTTTGATGAGCTAGGGGACGGCTTTTCATCCCCAGTCTTTGCAAATGGGAAAATCTATCTCTCTGCTGCAGTGGGAAATGTGGGTTATATCTATGCTCTGAACCAGGATGGCAAGTTAGAATGGAAGGCCTCCTATGGCGATGAATGGGTTGAAAATTACCCGGGTACCAGGGCAACACCATCAGTGGTCGGAGATATGCTTTATATCTATTCCGGGAATGGAGTAATTACCTGCATGAATGCAACTAACGGAAAAATAAACTGGAAAAAAGACTTAATTAGAGAATATAATGGCCAGAATATTAACTGGGGTGTTACAGAAACCGTTGTGATTGATGGTAATAAAGTTTATGTCACAGTTGGTGGATCAACCAATAATGTAGTCGCGTTGAACCGACTTAACGGCCAACTGATCTGGAGTAGTAAAGGAGTAGGTGAAAATCCTGCCTATTGCTCGCCTGTCCTGATAAAGTTGCCTTCGCGTAAATTATTGGTAACCATGACAAAAGAGCATATTATTGGAATTGATACAGAAACAGGTACTACACTTTGGTCACATGAACAGATCAACCAATGGGCGGTGCATGCCAATACTCCAATCTTCTATCAAAATAGTCTGTTTTGTTTCAGTGGTTATGGCCAGGGAGGCGTAAAATTGGATCTGAGCGATGATGGAAGCAAGGTAACAAAGGCATGGTTCAGTAAAAAAATGGACAGCCGCATGGGTGGTGCAGTAATTATTGATGGATTTATCTATGGATCAGGAGATAATACCCGGGACTGGCAATGTACTGACTGGAAGACAGGTGAACAAAAATATGCTTCTCAGGCTATTGCAAAGGGAAACATTATATCTGCAGACGGAATGTTATATTGTTACAGTGAAAAGGGCGAACTTGCACTTGTCCCTGCAACGCCTTCAGGATTTAATTTTGCAGGAAAAGCCAGGGTTGAATTGGGAAGCGGCCAGCATTGGGCACACCTTGTAATTAATAGTGGCCGCCTTTTTGTCAGGCACGGAAAATCGTTAATTGCATATAAGATTAAGTAATTGATTTAATGTATGCCAGTTCTTAGAATAGTTTTGAAACGGGAGAAATTGTAATCAAACCAATTCTCCCGTTTTTAATTGTATTTAAAGCGTTCAATATGAAGAGGTCTTTTTTATTATTTCTGGTTCTGATAACATCTTATTCTGCATTCAATCAGGTTATTCAATGGAGAGGGCCAAAACGGGACGGAAATTTCAATGAACCTGGCTTATTGAAATCATGGCCAGCTGAGGGACCACAACTGATTATGAAAGCCGAAAAGCTCGGAAAAGGTTATTCCTCACCTGTAGTTGCGAATCAATCGATCTACATTACAGGCATGATTGATTCGCTCGACTATCTTACCTCATTGGATTTACAGGGAAAAATAAAATGGCAGGTCCCTTATGGGCGCTCCTGGTCAAAGTCTTTTCCCGATACCCGTTCAACTCCAACTGTTGAAGGTGAACGCATTTATGTCGTGGGCGGAATGGGGCGTCTTGTATCTATTGATGCCAATAGTGGCAAAGAGAACTGGGCCGTAGATGTAGACAAGGATTATAAAGCTGAATGGGACAGATGGGGTGTTTCTGAATCGCCCTTAATTGTCGATGATAAAGTGATTTGTTCCCCGGCAGGTAAGGAGACATCTGTAGTCGCTTTTGATAAAATAAC
>CAIOOC010000035.1 GCA_903859795.1 uncultured Bacteroidia bacterium | reverse complement strand
GTCCCGCAAACACTCAATAAATTGAAATTTTATGTGCGTTTAATAATGTGATTCAAATTGGATATGTTTAAGTGAGTGAATTTGCCGGACTAATAAACATAGCCCTTCCGTTTAAACATCCCAATGTTATATTGCCCATACTCATGAATACTCAGTTCATCAGGTGTCAATCTGGTAATGTGATATCTCCCGTCAGCCGGAGCCGGCCAAGGGAAAGAGGGTCCGTTTAACAATTGAATTCCGCTGTATTTCACACCTTCACTTTCATAGGGATCAATCACCTTAAAGAACCCCTTCCTGACACTTCCATCGCCTCCTTTAAGGACAACATTTGCAGCTCCGTTCAAATCAAAGGTGATCTCATCATCAAATTTAATCCATGAATTATCGGGCGAATTATCCATTGTCCACCATTCGGGAGAGGTACAATTTTCCGGACCATTCCCTGCAATAATTCCACCGGGAATATCCATCGCCCAAACCCAGGTTTGCCCGGCACCACCCCCTGTTAATCCTTTCCATGCCGGATCTTTATCAAAAAATGCATCATCATTGGCTGCAATCGAAAAGGTTGTTGAATCGGTCACGGTTCCTTCCGCGCAAAATGCAGTATACCGCAGAGTGTAGGTTCCTTTGAACGGGATATAAGCATAAACACTGTCTGACGGGCTTGCACTGTGCGCTGTGCCTGTCCCCCAATCCCAGTTCATAATAACTTCCGGTGTTTTATTGATTAGTGCAATGCTATTTGAACCGGCTGTAGCCTGATAAATAGTTATTTTCAACTGATCTTTTGAAAGAACAGCTCCTGCCTTTTTCCGATCTTCAAGCGTATTGCATGCGATTAAAAAAATCAATAACCCCCACACACATATCCGTATTTTTTTCATTTTTAGCTTTTTAAGAGGTGAGTATTAATACATTGTTTCTGATGAATTTGTCCAGCCGGAGTTTTGAATTAATTTCCCGTTGGATAATTGAATCTGATCATCAGGAATCATTAAAAATCCTCCAGTGTCTCTAACCCGCTTTTCGATATCGTTGAAGATACCCCCGGGAGTAGCTTCAAGCGAAGTCTCAACCGTCATATTGTAAATCGTTGCATTCGATTCGTTCTTCTTGATCTCGGCACCTGCCTCTTTTCCGTACCACCGAAGTAAGTCGAAATAGCGGAGTCCTTCGAATGCAAGTTCCCAGTGCCGTTCATTTTGGATATTCTCCAATGAGGGAAGAACGGAGGGCAATTGAACCCTTTCCCGCACCAGATCCATATATTGCTGGGCATTAGCACCTCCGAGTTCAGCACCCATCAACAAAACATCAGCCAGGCGAAGAAGTACGATGTTTTGGGTGTTCCAAAGCTGCATGTCATTTAAAGCTCCAAAATATTTCATGCCATACCCTTCAATCTCCGGATTATCGGCGTTTCCCACATTTATATTTACCGGGATATATTTTTTTCCCAGTAATTTAGTTTCCTGCCACTGTTTGTCACCGCCAAGTTCATACGAATCAGTCCCTTCGGAAGGATCATCCACATTCCAGACAGAGCCCTGTTTCCGAATGTCTTCCGAAGGCCAGGAGTCATAGAAATTCGGATTAACAGGTGCAAATCCCCACCCCTGGCCGAAAGGGAGTTTCTGAGCCGTCGGATCCCGGTGTCCACAATACAGATCAAGTGTATTGTTGTAAACATTGGCAGTATTCCAGTTTGCCGAGGTTAAGCCGCAATAGACGATTTCAAAAATACTTTCGGTATTTCCGGCATCAGTAACCCATTGCAGACCATTTGCTCTGGCATACCCG
>CAIOOC010000034.1 GCA_903859795.1 uncultured Bacteroidia bacterium | reverse complement strand
TTTTTATTTCTTTATAAATTTTGTTTATAAATGGAGTATCTGAGTTTGAAAGCATAACAAAACAGCCTCGCTTTGTTAATTCTGCAAAAGTATCTCGAAGTTCAATTTGTTCCTTTTCTAGAAAAGCTTCTTTTGTGTATGAAGTAAATGAAGATGTTTTATTTATAGGATAGTAAGGAGGATCAAAATAAATAAAATCTCCTTTTTTTGCTTTCTTTAAAACTTCTTTATAATCCTGTTTTTTTATCTCAACATATTTTAAAGCTTTTGATATTTTTCTTAAATTAATTTCATCACAAATTAAAGGATTTTTATTCCCAGCAAAAGGAACATTAAATCCTCCGTGAGAGTTGACCCTGTACAAACCATTAAAACAAGTTCTGTTTAAGTAAATGAAACGAGAAGCTATTTCTACATTTGATAGCTTAGTTACATTTTTAGCTCTTATTTTTAAGAAATATTCTTTTGTGTTTTGGTGTTTTTTAAGAGATTTGATTAAAGATTCAACATCAGTTTTGATTACATTATAAGTAATTACAAGTTCGTTGTTCATATCAGACAAAAAAGCTTTCTTGGGAAGTAGGTCAAAAAATACAGCTCCTCCTCCAACAAATGGTTCAAAATATCTTCCAGTTTTTGGATCAAACTTTTCTGGAGGATATAAATTCATTAATTTAAATTGTTCAAGAAGTTGACGCTTGCCCCCAACCCATTTAACAAATGGTTTTGGTTTTTCCTTTATAATATTTCCTACTTCGTCAAAGGAAAAATTCTTCATATACGGTATAGAAGACATCAAATTCCTTGCATAAATATGATTTAAATCAAATTTAATTTGTACTTCTTTAATAAATTTAGTTGGTACCATACATTGATATTATCTCACAATATAATACATTTTCCAATTTAATGAGACTGTTGGTAACTAATTACCATTAAATCTCAATCTAAGCTAGTATACACAAGTCTCTAAAAATGAGATATAATTCATTTACAAGTTAATAGATTGACCTAACCCCTAGAGTTTTCTTTAGGGTATGGTCGAAAATCGTCGTAAACAGAAACCCCATCATTAGGGTGCGTTTACGACGTTACAACGGGAAACTGTTGTAGACCCTCGGGTCATCTCTAGTGGTGGGATTTTTGCGTCTTATCTCTAGTTTTATAATTTATAATCGCAAAAGAATAAGTTATGGAAACAAAAAAATGCTCTCAGTGTAAAACTGACATAGCAAAGGATGCTAAAAAGTGTCCGCAGTGTCATGCAGATATTAGAAGTTGGCTTAGAAGACATTATATTCTAACAGGACTAGGAGCTTTAATAATTTTAGTGATTTTACTTTCTTCTCTTGGAAGTAGTAAGGCACCAAAAACTACTAATGGTTCAAAAGAAAATAATGTAAGTGAATCTGCATCCTCAAAAAGCTATCAACAAGTTTTTAGTTTTAATGGAAATGGTTCCAAGAAATCAGAACCTTTCACTATTCAAGGTGATAGATTTAAAATCGCATATGATTGCAAAGGAGATGCAAGTGCAACTATTTGTAATGCTTTTGTTTTTAGAGTAGGAAGTAGTTTACCCCAAGCAGTTATGAATAGCAGTAAACCAGTTAAAGATGAAACTATAATTTATACCAGTATGGCAGGCACAGGAGATTACTACATTGATGCGAACACAATGGGAAACTTTACCATGACAGTTTTTGATTATAA
>CAIOOC010000033.1 GCA_903859795.1 uncultured Bacteroidia bacterium | reverse complement strand
TAAGTATTCATATATTGAACACTGGTTGGGAGAAAGGAGGAAGTTCTTTGCATAATTTGGCGCAATCATGGCAATATGTCCTATTGTTCTGATCATTGGATTTTTTTTATCAGATTCGCTTTGACCAGTGTTTTGAGTTGGATGTGTGTGGATGTCTGCTAAAACTTCCAGCTTTTCTTTGGCCAAGTATTCGAAGAAAACAGCCCCACCCTTAAACTTTATAATACCAGATTCTGATACTGACTTATCAAATTGATCATAGAATACAATCTTAATAACCTTACTCTTCCCGGGATTACACAAAAGGAAACCGCCGCTTTCTCTTATGCCTGCTCCTCTTCGCCTTAGGCCAATTATTAATTTAAGCCAAAGGCCAATTGATATTGAAATTGATTGCATTTCTTAAGGATTTAGGATTTGGTAAATTTCATTTAAATACTTAAAAAATGTATCTGTTTGAGGATTCCAGATTAATCCTGGATGCTGAACAGTCCAACTAGCAGCATGTCCCGGATCAAATGCTAATCTGTCGCATGGCAAATAATTACATTCTTTACCCCAAACCTTAAATACCTGAGATGCTCTTTTAGTTTTTAAAGGTCTTTTACTTTGTTCTAAAACCTTATTGTCATCCATATCCCATAATACTCCGGTAGGTGCAACATTAGGATAACCTGTAAGGTCAAACTTGAAATTAAATTTTCCATCTGTTGATGAGATAACCCAAAAAAAGAAAACAGGCCATAAAGGCCCGTTTTCATTACTAATATTTCCCCATCGACCTTCGATTTCTCCAGATTGATATTCTGGAGAACTAAGGTGATCCTGAAATAAATCATATGTCAAATCTCCATTAACATCTTCTTTAGCTGCGAGGATTAAATTTACACCACAAGAAGGATAATCAGTCAAAGATCCAATAAGTTGACGTTGATCTAGTGGCTCTTTATTAAACCAGAGCAATAATTCTGCGCCACTTACATGATCAATTTCGAAATATTCAAGTGAAAGTTTTTTGAGCTTTTTGGCACTTGTTGCAGGTCCAACTTTTGTTGCAAAACTTTTCCCTGCATAGTTGATATTAACAGAGATCTTTTTACATCTTCCGATGAAAATATGATCGCCATGCTTAATACCAGCCTCAAGGATTGATATTCCCTTATCGAAATCTTCATCCTGGTTTTCAAGGTAAACTTCGATATCTTCAATATCATCCTGATTGTGTGCCATTTCTGGAACGAACTCCTTTACTAGATGACCAACTTTTTGATCCTTTTCTATCTCCACTGTATTAAACTGTAGAGAATTATTTTTGTGAATAAACAATTTCATATTTACTACTTTTTTTAAGATTTTAAAAACACATTATATAAAAATACAATACCTCACATAATTGCACGTAGCAATACTAACAGCTTTTTTCAGCAGCGTTAAAAAATGTTAAAAATTAATACTTCCAGAAGGGATGGACAACAGAGGCTTGTGTATGTCTTTGAAAAGTAGTACGTTTGTTCCAACCAAGAAAAAAACATTGTCAAGGGTGCTAACCTTGATACTTTAAAAAAACTGAAGCCAGGTTGTTCTACAATCTGGCTTTATTTTTCCTTACGGACTCCTTTGAAAGGTTTACCATCAGATTTTACATCCATAAACTTTCCAGTTTCTGAATCTCTTTTAATAAACTTCTCAATTTTCCCATTGTACACTTGGCTTCTGTCTTTCACAGCACCAATTCGGTGATTGTCTCCATACGGCTTGTTTGTTGCCATTTTCAAAAAATTTTAAAGTTCAAAATATATCGCACAAATATAATAATAATTTTCGAATGTGCAATTTCACAAAATAAATAAATATGTGTAATATTGTAAACTATTTGCAATATTCGACACAATGAATTATCTTTGAACCGCAAACAAGTATATGACAGAGCAAGAAAAACGCACACTCTACAGTTCAATCGGTCTGAAAATAAAAGAAATCAGACAAGTTAAAGGTATGAGCCAAGAAATATTTGCAAATTTGCTCAATCTCACTAGGGCTTCAATTGCAAATATTGAACAAGGCAGACAACGTGTAACAATACATTTGATTTATGATATTTGCAAAATTACAGAAGTGAACATTACTGACCTACTTCCTGTTATTCAAAACGAAGAAGAGTTATTACCAATGTGGAAGAAAAGAATTGAAATTGTTGCAAAAGGTGATATTATTCAAACACAAAAATTAACGGATTTTCTTAAAGAAATTTCTTCAGATTAACAAAAATGAATCTTAAAAGAATTGAAGACATTACTTCTCAAATTCTCGCTAAATTTGACTCTAATGAATTGCCTGTTCCAATTAGGAAAATTGCTGAGGATCTCGGAATAAAAATCCATTCATATGATTTAGGAGAAAATATCTCTGGTGTTCTTGTAATAAAGAATGATCAAGGAATTATAGGAGTAAATCCAACAGAGCAACTTGTAAGGCAGAGATTTACGATTGCGCATGAGTTGGGACATTTTGTTTTGCATAAAAACTCCAATGAATCAATCTTTGTTGACAAAGATTATAAAGTGCTTTTCCGAGATCAACAATCTTCAACAGGTGAAAATAGAAGAGAACAAGAAGCAAATGCCTTTGCTGCTTCGATTCTTATGCCAAGAAAATTGCTTATTGAACAAATTGAAAATCACTTCACAGATTTAACTGATGAAAATGCTGTTAAAGGTTTGGCAAAAATGTTTAATGTAAGCGTAATCGCAATGACAATACGTATTTCTAACTTAAGATTGTTTTAGCGGAATCCCAAAATAGGTCTTAATAATAGGATATCTAAAACGAAATATTGCAAATAGTTGGTTTTAAATTGCTTCAATTTTTAACCAAAATCTTAAATATTACAATAGTAAAATCAAGCGCTTTGTATAACAATCACAAATTATCTTTTATTCCGTATTAGGCAATACCTCGGGTCGAAGTATTACCCATCATGAACTGAAAAGGGGAACACCACTTCGACGATTTTATCTAAAAAATTATTCAGAAAGAGACTGATAGAATCGATTATCAGCCTTTCTAGTAATCAACGGGCATCCTAAAAATCAATGGGACGATCCTTGTTGAAATATTTTCATAAAGTTCGTATTAGTGAGCCATTTTCTTTCCGTAGTTCTGTTTTTCCCTTATTTGTACTGATGGCGATTTCTGATCCGTACCACTTGGCATTTGTGGCATCTCCGTTTCCTATTGAGCGAATCAGAGAACCATTATCTTTACGGATTTCAACTTTGCCTGTTAAGGTTGTAATAACTACTAATGACTGGTTAAGGTTAAAATCAGCCGAAACTGCATCACCGTTTCCGATTGTCCTAACAAGAGATCCGTTTTCTTTTCGGATTTCAACTCTTCCGTTTTTAATTTGTAAAATGTTCATTTTCTTTTTTATGTTATTGATTATGGGGCTAATATATGGATAAAATCAGAAATTCAATTGTATCATATTTAGGGTATAGTTATATTTTAAGGCTAATATTTTATTTGAAAATTGGAATATGTCTTAGTTACATATGTTTCAACTAGACATGCCGATGTTCATGACATTCGTAATGTAATATTTGATAGGGGAAAAGGGAAGGTACATGAAGGTGTATTATAGAACTCATGGGGAGGATATACACTGATTTGTACCTTTTTTAATAGAATTTTTGATTTCATATTTCTTTAAATCAAACCATCATGAAAATTGAATTTGGGAATGTAAAAATTCGGAAAACCAGATTTTTAAATCTGAAATAAGATATCAAATTTGCGCCAAAATGTATCAATGATATTACGTGCATTTAAACTGGGTTTTCCACAGTCTCTCGATTTACAGTTTCAATGCTGTAATCGGTAAATAACAATGCACAGTTTTCGGTAAATAAGAATACACAGAATTTGGTAACAATGGTGCACAGTTTTCTTTTCATTTGGGCATGCCCAAATGAAAAGAAAGTCAACTTT
>CAIOOC010000032.1 GCA_903859795.1 uncultured Bacteroidia bacterium | reverse complement strand
GTTTTGATATATTCCCTTAAAACTCTCATTTATCCTTAAAAAGGTGTGAAGTCCTGTTCCGCCAAAGCCTTTGACCAAAATAATTGCCGTTTTTGCGTCAGGGTTGAATTTTATCTCAGTTGGCTTTGCGTGTGGGTCATGAGCCGGCAGGTGATCGAGCGCAACATGAAGGTCGGAGATCGCTTTTTGGCGCACTTTCATAAATCGGACTGTTGTTTTGAAATAATGACGTTTTATTCTGATTGCCAGAATGATAAACAAACCAGTAATTACAAGTGTGATCCAGCCTCCCTCCATAAATTTAATAACAGTTACCGAGACCAGGATAAACGAGGTTAATATAAAACCTATTCCGTTAATCGTCAGCTTCCTTCTCCAATGGTCCAGTCTGACCCGTTCACTCCACCAATGGCGCACCATTCCGAGTTGGGAAATCGAAAAGGTGATAAATACATTGATGCTGTAAAGTACCACCATAAATGCTACTGAGCCTCTCGAAATAGCCATCAATACAATTGCGGAAATACCCATGATCAGCACACCATTCATTGTAACCAGACGGTCACTAAGGGAAGCATATTTCTTCGGGAACCATCGATCAAGTGCCATGTTAGCCATTATCCTTGGGCCATCAATAAATCCGGTTTGCGCAGCCACAAACAGCAATGCAGCTTCTGATACCAGCGTAATACCAATAAAACTTTTAGACCAAAACGGGGCCCAACCAGCAGTCACACTATCGAACAGAACGGCATTAAGGGTTTTTGTGTCACTGATCTGGACATTATACAACGCGTAGGCAATCATTAAGCCCAACACCAGGAATGACAACGAAATAGCCATCAACACCATGGTTCTTCTTGCGGTTTTCACCCTTGGCTCGCGAAGTATCGGCATCCCGTTGCTTACTGCTTCAATACCGGTAAAGGTACCGGCTCCCATACTGTATGCTTTCAGAATTATAAACAAAGTTCCTAATATACCTACCTCTGATACTGAGGAATGTAACTGTGTGGAGGTTTCATGAAATACAGTATGAAAATTGCCTGCCTGCAAAGCGATTGCATAAACAATAACAAATACGTGCATGACCATGAAGACAACGAAGATAGGGGTGAGGGATACAACAGACTCCTTTACACCGCGCAGATTCAGCAGGATAAGCAGAAAAACGCCAATAATGGCAATCCCCAATTTAAAAGGGAGAGCCGAATCGGGGAGGAAACTGAACAGAGCATCTGCACCGCTTGATACGGAGATTGTAATCGTAAGAACATAATCAATAATAAGTGCGCATCCGGATATCATTCCGACTGTCGGCGATATGAGCTTACTGCCCACCAGATATCCACCGCCGCCATGCGGGAAAAGTTTGATGATCTGACTGTAACTTGAACTGATTATAAAAATGGTGAATACAGTTCCCAAGGCAACAAAAATTGCCAGCATCGGATGACCCTGTAAATTTCGGAACGCCTCTTCCGGACCATAACATGAAGAGCTTATTCCGTCTGCACCAAGACCTATCCATGCAAAAAATGCTACCAACGAGAGTTTATGAAAGATCGATTTATCCTGTAAAGTCTTTGCTCTGCCAATGAAAATGTTTTTTAATTTTCCAATGAACTGTGAACCATCTGTATTATCCGTCATAAAATATCCCTAAGATGCATTTGAAATTC
>CAIOOC010000031.1 GCA_903859795.1 uncultured Bacteroidia bacterium | reverse complement strand
ATTAAAACCAACGTGGCAGGAGGATACAATCTAGAAAATGCAATGGCTGCGGTTAGCATCGGAAATTATTTCGGAGTGGCTCCACATGATATCTGCGACGCAATTCAGTCTTATATCCCCGCAAATAACCGATCTCAATTTGTTAAAACCCGTTCAAACCAGATATTAATGGATGCCTATAATGCTAATCCAACTAGTATGGACGCGGCTCTTGAGAATTTCAAAACCTTTGATGCTTCGTTGAAAGGGGTTATCCTCGGAGACATGTTCGAATTGGGCGAGTCAGCCAGGGAGGAACACCAACAGATTGTCAATAAACTGGAAACTATGGATGATCTGTCATTCATTCTGCTCACCGGTAGGGAATTTTCAGAATGCCAGGTTTCCGGCCGAATTAACGTGTTTCAGGACAACGAATCGTTAATCGGTTACCTTGAATCTTTAGAACCTCAAGGATACCTGATACTTATAAAAGGTTCAAGAGGAATGAAACTTGAGAATGTAGCAGCACAACTTTAAAAGGAAAAGGAATACACCCTGTCAGACATTTCCTCTTTGCACAAAAGATATCCCATATTACGCTTAAATCCTTAACTTTGCAGCCATTAGCAATGCTTAAATAAATTGTGTGCAAAATTTAAAAGAATACATTACCCATCAGGTTTTCAGGCAGATCGGAACCATATCAGACCAGGAAGGTGTTGAATCGTATGTTGTAGGAGGTTTTGTCCGCGACATACTTCTGGGTCGTAAACGCAATGTCTATGATGTAGATATTGTGACAGTAGGGAGCGGTATAGATCTGGCAACCAAGGTGGCTGCATCATTACGCCCTGGTCTAAAGGTGAGCGTATTCCATAATTTTGGGACAGCAATGTTTAAGTTCGATGAAATTGATTTTGAATTTGTAGGTGCACGGAGGGAATCGTACAGATTGGAAAGCAGAAAACCAATTGTTGAAGACGGAACTCTCGAAGATGATCAGAAGCGACGTGATTTCACAATAAATGCACTGGCTATTTGCGTCAATATTAACAGATTCGGAGAATTGCTGGATCCTTTTAACGGTGTCATGGATCTGGAAAACAAGATTCTCAGGACGCCCCTTGCTCCGGAAATCACCTTCTCCGACGATCCGCTTCGGATGATGAGAGCAATCCGCTTTGCAACTCAGCTTGATTTTATTATTGAGGAGAAAACCCTTGCGGCAATAGCAACACAGTGCAAACGTATTGAGATCGTTTCGAAGGAACGGATTTCGGACGAGATTAATAAAATCATGCTTTCCCCAAAACCTTCAGTCGGGTTTAAACTGCTCGAAAAGACAGGTTTATTAGCAATTATTCTGCCAGAAGTTCAGAAACTTAAAGGTCGGGAAACAGTAAATGGAATCGGCCATAAAGATAATTTTTATCACACACTCGAAGTCCTTGATCGGATTTGCAAAAACACCGATAACCTTTGGTTGCGATGGTCTGCTTTGCTTCATGATATCGCCAAACCGGTAACCAAACGTTTTGATGAGCGACTTGGATGGACCTTTCATGCTCATAATTTTGTGGGAGAGAAGATGGTCCCCCGAATGTTCGACAGGTTAAAGCTTCCGTTAAATGAAAAGTGTAAATATGTCCAGAAGATGGTTTCGCTCCATATGCGCCCCATTGTACTCTCTGAAGAAGAAGTAACTGATTCGGCGGTCAGAAGGCTCTTATTCGATGCAGGCGACGATATCGACGACCTGATGACCCTGTGCGAAGCAGACATCACCTCCAAAAACCCTGATAAGGTAATTAAGTATCTGGCCAATTTCCAGCTTGTCCGCGATAAATTAAAGGATATCGAAGAACGTGATGCACTTCGAAACTTTCAACCACCTGTTACCGGTGAACTGATTATGGAAACCTTTAATCTTCAGCCTTGTCGTGAGATAGGGATCATTAAATCTGCGATAAAGGAGGCCATTCTTGATGGAGAGATCCGTAATAACTACGATGAGGCCTACCAGTTTATGTTGGCAAAAGGGGCTGAACTCGGATTGAAGGCTATAGAACATTAAAGCGATTTACTCCCTTTTTCTTTTGGCGTAAGTTGCTGAACGATCTTAAATTCTGAAAGAAACTCCCCTGCGATAACCCTGAGTACCGTATAAACAGGAATTGCCAGGATCATCCCCGGAATACCTGCAATCCCACCTGCCATCAGAATGACAAAAAAGATTTCAAGAGCATGTGCCTTTACACTTTTTGAATAGATAATCGTCTGAAAAACCATACTGTCGATAAATTGGACAACCATCACTACGACAACGACCCAGCACATCAGCGGAAATGTGACAGCTGTGAAGCTGGAATTTAGATTATTGGCCACTGCAACTACAAGTCCAAAAATAGCGGCAATCCAGGGACCGATATAAGGAATAACATTGAGGATACCGGCAAAAACACCCACTACAACAGCATGTCCGAAACCCAGACCTACAATAGTAAAGCCAAGAATATCCAGAATCATAACTCCCAAAATCTGAAGCAATATACCGATCATGTATCTTTTGAGCAAATTACCGATCTTGTCCATAACCGTTGAAACACGTTCCTCAAATTTTTCAGGCGAAAGTACCAGAATCCAGTTCCGGAACAGATCTTCCTCCTTAAGAAAGAAGTAGAGGATAAAGGAAACGGAGAAGATCATAAGAAAGATGTTTCCCAGCACATTAGCGACCGACCCAAAAAGGCGGCTGACCTCATCAACATTCAGAAAACCTTTAAGTTGTGTCTCAAGATAGGTCTCAACAGTTCCCCCCTGCGGGATAGTTGAAGCAATTTGGGGAAAGCTTATCTTTAACTGTCCCATCGCAGTATTCATATAGGTGATTACATCCTGCATATTGATTGAAGACAGCTGGTTTACCTCTGAAACGACAAGGGGAATAAGGAATCCGAAAAAGCAGATAAGTCCCAGCCAAAGAGTGAGTAATGTAAGGAATGCGGCCCCAGAATTGCCCATTTGAAATTTTCCTACCTTGATTTTCCGAAATCTTCTGGCTACAGGACGTCCAATCAGGTCCAATACTGCAGCAATAAGGATATACGTAACGATGTAGCTGAAGTAATACACCAGAAATCCAAAAAGCACTAAAGCCAATGCGACGATGATGTTTTTAACCCGTTGATCCATGACAGAGATAATTAGTTTTATCAAACATATACAATTTTTTCAGATAAAATTTACCAGCGTATCCCGATCTTGTTAAATTTGCGGTTATGACAATTCAGAAAAACCACCAGTTGATTGCCGAACGGCTCGGCATCAACATCAGGCAAATAGCCAATACAATAACCTTGCTTGATGAGGGAGCGACAGTTCCGTTTATCTCACGCTATCGGAAAGAGATGACGGGAAGTCTTGACGAGGTTGCAATTGGAAATATTAAAGATCTAAAAGAACAACTCGATGAACTTGACAAGCGCAAAGAGACAATTTTAAAAACCATTGCTGAACAGGAGCTTCTTACCCCCGAATTAAAGTCAAAGATTGAACAATGCTATGATCTGAATGAACTTGAGGATATCTACCTGCCATATAAACCCAAACGACGCACACGGGCAACCGTTGCACATGAGAAAGGGCTTGAGCCACTCGCGAAACTAATTTTCAAACAATATGAAACCGATCCTGAGAACCGTGCGCTTCAGTTTCTTAACGATGCAGTAGGTGAGGTTGGTGAAGCACTTGCCGGTGCACGGGATATTATAGCCGAATGGATAAATGAGGATCTGAGGGCCCGCAATATTGTCCGTAATCTCTTCTCTCGCGAAGGCGTTATCTCTTCACGTGTCGTGAAAGGAAAAGAAGATGAAGGGATAAAATACCGTGACTATTTTGATTCATATGAACCTCTGAAACGATGTCCCTCCCACAGGTTGCTGGCAATGCGCCGTGGAGAAAAGGAGGGATTTCTTAAATTGGGAATCGCTCCGGATGAAGAGAAAACCATTACTGCATTGGGGAATTATTTCCTAAAAAGCAGCAATGAAAGTGGACTACAGGTCGCTTTGGCTATAAAAGACAGTTATAAAAGATTACTCTCTCCCGCAATCGAAACCGAATTCTTCGGAATGTCAAAAAGTCAGGCAGATGGCGAGGCGATCAGGGTTTTTGCCGAGAATCTCCGGCAATTGCTCCTTGCAGCACCTTTGGGACAAAAGAGAGTACTCGCACTTGATCCCGGTTATAAAAGCGGATGTAAATTAGTCTGTCTCGATGCCCAGGGTAACCTGCTGCATAACGAGACGATATATCCTCATCAGCCACAGTCGGAGGTAAGTCAGTCGATACGAAAGGTTTCGGCTCTTGTGAGTACCTATAAGATTGATGCCATCGCAATTGGCGACGGGACAGCCAGCAGGGAGACAGAGGCATTTATCAAAAAGATTGCATTCGACAGGCCGATTCAGGTGTTTATGGTAAGCGAGGATGGGGCTTCCATATATTCTGCCTCAAAAGTGGCCCGTGATGAATTCCCGCAATTTGATGTCACTGTTCGCGGAGCGGTATCGATAGGCCGCAGGTTAATGGACCCTTTAGCCGAACTCGTCAAGATCGAAGCTAAATCAATTGGAGTAGGTCAGTACCAGCACGACGTGGATCAGAAATTACTTCAAAAGGGACTCGATACTGTAGTAGAATCGTGCGTGAACCTGGTTGGGGTTAACGTTAATACTGCCAGCAGTCATTTGCTTAATTTTGTGTCGGGATTAGGACCATTACTCGCCAAGAATATCGTAGATTTCAGAAAAGAGAACGGGCCTTTCAGTTCACGGACCGAACTTAAGAAAGTTCCCAGAATGGGTCCAAAGGCTTTTGAACAAAGTGCAGGTTTTCTGCGGATTTCGGGAGGATTAAATCCTCTTGATAATTCAGCTGTTCATCCAGAGCGTTATAACCTGGTAGGAAAGATTGCTGCAGACCGGAAATGTAAAGTCGAGGAGCTTATCGGACTTGAGAACCTCCGTTCAGAGGTCGCAGCAGAGAAATATGTGAATGCAGAGGTAGGCCTTCCAACACTAAATGACATCCTTTCGGAGCTTGCCAAGCCCGGCCTCGATCCCCGCTCGGGAATCAAGGTTTTTGAGTTTGCTGACGGGGTCTTTTCAATGAAAGATTTGCATGTTGGTATGGTATTACCCGGAATTGTAACAAACATCACTCGGTTCGGTGCCTTTGTCGATGTTGGAGTAAAGCAGGATGGGCTTGTACATATCAGTGAGCTTGCCAATAAGTATATAAGTGACCCGGCTGAAGTTGTTAAACTGCATCAGCACGTAAAAGTAAAGGTTCTTGAGGTGGATATTCTCCGTAAAAGGATTGCCTTTTCGATGAAACAGGCCGAATAGTTTATTCGGATTTATAAGCATCCGGATATTTCTTTCAGGCAAATCATCAGTTGCTACATATCAGGCTGACTGATCCGGACATCATCAGTCACCCTGATATAGAAATGGAAGGTTCAATTTGTTTCCTTTTTATCGAGAAGCAGGATATCATTGACCACGATTTCGGTAATAAAGTGGGTTTCTTTATTTTTATCTTCGTACGAGTGGTTTGTCAGTTTTCCCTCGATCGCCACTTCACTCCCTTTTTTAAGGTATTTTTCTGCGAGTTCTGCCTGTTTTCCCCAAGCGACCAGTTTGTGCCACGTAGTTTCAGTTTTTTTGTTTCCGGCATGATCCCGAAAGTTTTCGTTTGTTGCAATGGTGAAATTTGCAACTGATTTTTCCCCTTCAAACTTTTTAATCTTAGGATCATCTCCCAAATGACCAATCAGCCTTACACTGTTTCTTAAAGCATTCATGTTTTTAATCTTTTAGGTGAATAAAAAAAATATCAGTTAAAGGTAAACCAGCACAATCATTACATCCGTATATTAAACGGTTATTTCCGTTTAAAGTCGATAATACTCGATTATAAACGATTAAATACGGATATAATGCTAATTATTAGCTTAATATGATTTTTTGGCAGCTGGCTATGGGCAGCTGGCTGCCGGCATGACAATCACTAGAGTCCTGACTGACCCCAATACCTGGTATTGAAACAGAGGGATAATTGCCAAAAATACTGCAAGTTGGCAGCAGCCAGTTGCCAGCCGCATCATTAAATCCATTGGATGCTTGCATATATGTGAACGGGGCACAAAAAAACCTGCCGGATTACAGCAGGTCTCAAAATATTTTAATGGAGTTATTTCCTGGTTAAACAGGATGATCCGTTTCTTCAATTGGAGTAGCAATATCCTTATCAACAAGGATTCTACCACAATATTCGCAAACAATAATTTTCTTCCTTGAAGCGATATCCAATTGACGTTGTGGTGGTATTTTATTAAAACATCCGCCACAGGCATCTCGTTGAACAGTTACAACTGAAAGACCGTTACGGGCGTTTTTCCTTATTCTGTTAAATGCCATAACCAGACGATCTTCAATCAGGCTCTCAATCTTGGTTACCTTGCTCTTTAATTTTTCCTCCTCAACAGCAGTTTCTGCGGTAATCTCCTGTAACTCTTTTTTCTTCCTGATCAGGTCCTCCTCACGTTCTTTAAATAGCTTTTCAGAGGCTTCAGAAGCTTCTGTTTTACTTTTTATTTCAATTGTGAACTCACGGATTTTCTTTTCGGAAAGCTCGATTTCCAGAGTCTGAAACTCGATTTCTTTGGAAAGGGAGTCAAACTCACGATTATTACGAACGTTTTCCTGCTGCTCTTTATATTTTTCGATCTTGGCTTTCGAATCTTTTATCTCAGTTTTTTTGTTTCCAATGGCGACATTCAGGCTTTTGAGCTCTTCGCTGAAGTTAGCCAGACGCGTCTTTAATCCGACAATCTCGTCCTCCAGATCCTGGACCTCAAGTGGTAATTCACCGCGCAAAGTGTTAATCTTATCGATCTCTGATGCAACAGTTTGAAGCTCATAGAGCATTTTAAGCTTCTCCTGGATAGAAACCTCTTTTCCTTCAGTTGACTTGATACTATTTACTGGCATAATCTGATATTTACAATTTTTTATTGCTCACAAAGATACAATACAGGGTTTGTTTTTACTTCCGATAAACGGAGTGCAAAGTTAGGAAATTTTTTTATAAGTATTTCATAAAAAAGCTCCTTGGTGAATTGTTCGCTTTCAT
>CAIOOC010000030.1 GCA_903859795.1 uncultured Bacteroidia bacterium | reverse complement strand
GGTGCAGCAGCATTTTCACGTTTGGCAGCTTCTTTATAATCTAATACCTCTGAGTGAAATACCAACTTTGCAGGATCCATTTCTTTTTTACCAAATAACCTGTTATCTGGTGTATAAAGCATTGTCTCAATTTTTTCAAGCGTTGTTTTATCTCCCCATTTAATTGCTGTTGCTTTTTTCCAGTCAATATATTCATGCCCATCGAATTTGAATCCGGGAATCGCAATAAACAGCCCCCCGGGCTGAACCTCACGGGAATTGAAATGAAGCGAACTGATTTCAGGATCAGGATTTAAACAAATCGGCAACGTACAGGGAACGGAAATGGACTCATGATCGGAATATAAAGATATCCCGCGCACCTGCCGCGGGATAATGGATTCCAGTAATTTTGAAAGTTTCAACCCTTGCCTTCTTTTTCCAGCGAAACCGTCAAACGGTTTGGGATGGTTTGTGGAGAAATATTAAAATACCCCAGCGTTTCCAGCGCAATTCGCTTAAACGCCGGAGCTGCCACGGTTCCACCATAATACCTTTTTTGCGGCTCATCCACAATAACCAAAATAACTGCTTCCGGGTAATCCGCGGGAACAAAGCCGATAAACGAAGAGACATATTTTCCCCTGGCATACATCCCATTCTCGATTTTCTGGGCCGTTCCGGTCTTCCCGCAAACCGTATAGCCTTCCAGTGCCGCATTTACACCGGTTCCTCCGGTAGTGATCACTTCCTTCATCATTTGCCGAACAGTTCGAGCCGTTTCAGAAGAAATCGCGCGGCGCACCGGAGTCGGTTCAATTTTTTTTATAATCTGTCCATTGGCATCGGTGACAGCCTGCACCAGGTGGGGTTTCATCAGAATTCCGCCATTGGCTATAGCGGATGTGGCCGTGATCAACTGAATCGCTGAAACCGATATCCCCTGGCCAAACGCAATGGTTCCGGCATCGATTTTCCGCCATTTAGCATAAGGCGCCAGAACGCCTGTGGTTTCGCCGGCACAGTCAATTCCTGTTTTTTCTCCAAACCCGAAACTTCGAAGATTTTTATAAAGAATTTCCGCTCCCACCGCCTGTCCGACTTTAATGGCACCAATATTGCTGGAATACTTGATGATTTCCTGCACCGTCAGCATTCCATAAGAATGCGTATCATGAACCACATTGGTTCCGACGTGGAACGCCCCGTTTTCGCAGTTGAATACGGTGGTCGGTTTGCAGATTCCAGACTCGATGGCAGCAGCGGCACTGAAAATTTTCATTGTGGACCCAGGTTCAAAAGGATCGGTCAGTGCGCGGCTTCTCAGTTCATGCTTGGGGTATTCCCGGAATGCATTCGGATTATAGGATGGGTAATGGGCAAGAGCCAGAATACCGCCGGTTCTCGGATTCATTACAATTGCCATGCCTGACTTTCCGGAAAACCCCACCACGGCTTCCTCCAGTGCCTTTTCAGTAATGTATTGCACAGCACCGTCAATGGTCAGAACAAGGTTATGCCCATTGGAATTCGAGCCCATGGTTTTTTCAGATTCAAATCTTCGGCCCAGGGCGTCTTTGAGCACTTTAACCCGATCCTCGGTTCCTTAAACCCTGCCGAAATGCGAATATGAAGCTCATTTTTTCCGGCGATGTCTGAAAAATGAAGGTTTTAACCGGGAATAAGGGGAGAGGCGACGAAAAACGGTACGAATTATCCAGCCTGGGGAAAGTACTTCTCACTGATCTCACAGGTGTTAAACAATGGGTTGGCGCACGGGAAGTGATAGGACCCGGTAAGGACATCC
>CAIOOC010000029.1 GCA_903859795.1 uncultured Bacteroidia bacterium | reverse complement strand
ATCGGAATGCTCGATATTCAGGATATGGTAAAACTTGATTTAATGAATTAATTTATAATACTTTACAGAAAAGGCGGAGCATTAATGTTCCGCCTTTTCTGTTTTTATTTTCCAAGTTTAAATAAGAATTCAAGCAAAAAAACCGTTACTGAATTATTCGGGCTATTTTGAAATTCCGAAGGTGATTAACAACTATATTTGCTCATAAGTAACCAACGATATGGATTTTAAATCACTAGTGCTGGCCCGTCAAAGCGACAGAGGGTATCTTGACCGACCGGTTGAAAAAGAAAAACTTCTTAGAATTCTGGAATGTGCCCGACTGGCACCCTCAGCGTGTAATGCGCAACCCTGGCACATCATCGTTGTTGATGATCCGGCACTTAAAGATCAGATAGCCGATGCAACATCCGAGAAGATTTTAGGGATGAACCACTTTACAAAGCAGGCGCCGGTACACCTGGTTTTGGTTGAGGAACCCGCAAATTTTACCTCAAGTTTTGGAAGCTGGATAAAAAGGAAGCACTATCCTCTTATCGATATCGGTATTGTCGCCGAACATATATGTCTGGCTGCAACATCCGAGGGATTGGGAAGTTGCATGATAGGGTGGTTTGACGAACCAAAAATCAAAAAAATATGTGGCGTGCCGGAATCAAAACGGGTACAGCTTATAATTACTATCGGATATTCATCGGTAAAAACCAGAGCTAAAATCCGAAAACCGGCTGATACAATTATCTCTCACAACAAATATCATCAGCTACTTCCCAAAGCGGAGTGAGCTCCGCCGAATTGTTAACGTTTGGTTAACTCCTCAATTGCATTTCCCGTTACCGACGAAGGTGGTGCAATCCCAAGGAAAGCGGCTATTGTCGGACCAACATCCGTAGCATTGGTGTACCGTGTCGTGGTCCCTTTTTTGATCCCTGCACCATACCACACCAACGGGACCTGACTGTTATCGGTATAATCGAGCGGGCTGAATTTATCCTTTGGTTGCCATCCATCCTCATATTTTATCAGTACATCTCCGGACCTTTTTATATGGAAATTATTCTGAA
This sequence comes from uncultured Bacteroidia bacterium, assembly GCA_903859795.1. Classification (GTDB taxonomy): domain Bacteria; phylum Bacteroidota; class Bacteroidia; order Bacteroidales; family Prolixibacteraceae; genus JAAFHB01. The sequence goes on along the minus strand of CAIOOC010000029.1, from coordinate 2,538 downwards.
ATGGTTCCATCACACCTCCGGTGAAATTGTTAGCCTCAATTTCAAGTGCCGCTTTAGCAAAGGCGATCCCTTCAAACTGACTTAAAAACAACGCCACGGCAGTTTGCATGTCATGCAGATTAACTTTTTTCTTCTCAATTAATTCATGATCAAGGTAAATCATCTGATTGGTAAATAATTCAATCCAGTTTCCTTCCCCATACCTGATATTCAGGTACGATTTAAGCAAGGCAATTGAGCTTTCTGGATTGAAAATGCCGGCGGTCATATGATATTTTTCCTTCATGTAATCAGCAGGATACGAAATGCTCGTTAAACCTGTCAGATATACAAGGACATCATCGGTTCCAAAACCGGTTTCAATATATTTAAGCAGCTCTGCGATATCTTTGTCCAGCCGCAGATATGTATCTTCCATTTCGACCGAAAAAGGGCCAAAAGAGTAACGTTCATAATCCATTGAAGAGAAAACCACGGTGAGCATGTCTGGGATTAAATCATGACCAAGTTGTTCTTTGAGGATCATCTGAAGTGCAAATTCCTTCACAATTGAATTACCCCATGGAGTTGTTTTAAGTATTTTAAAACTACCGCCCGATTCTTTTTTCAACTTGTTCAGATCGTATGGAAATGAACTGTATTTTCCCAAATAGCCAGTTTCCTTGGGGTAGTCATCAGAAATGCTTTCGCCATAAGCGCTCATCTCTTTTAACGTTGTCCAATTTTTTGAAAGATACTTTTCAACAATCTTACTTCCGTTAAAATCAAAGGCCCATTGTGGAAAAGTCTCCACATAATAAGAGCTTGAGATCATCTTTCCTGAGGAGTTGTCCAGCCAATACGCTCCATCAGCTGCATGCCCTGCGGCTAATACAGCTGAGATATCATTTAACGCAATACTATAGACTTTAGATCTCCCTTTAGTCACAAGCTTTAACTGGTCACCAAGAGTCGGGGTCATAAGTTTCATCGCTGACCGTTCTCCCTCTTTTGAGTCGGACCCTACGGTAGTATAATAATCATCTTTTATTGCATGAACCTCTTTATTTTTCAACCTATTGATCCACAGGTCATTGATAATGCCGTGACGCGATGGAGACGTACCAGTCGACAATGTAGCCATGTTCACTGAAGGTCGCTGGATCAGGTTTCCATAATGATGGTTGGCACAGATAAATCCGGCTCTGTAAAGCCTTTGAAACCCGCCATCACCAAACTTATCCCAGAAACGTTCAATATAATCGGGATTAAAATCTTCAATTACAATACCTACAACTATACGGGGTGTATTCGCAGAAAGTGTGGTATGTCCCTGGGCAGCGACAATAAATGGAAGAATTAGTCCGGAGATAAGGGTTAAAAACTTTCTAAACATTCGATTGATATTTTGACTTTGTACGTTACATAAATTTTCTTAACACTTGATTCTGTTAGAAAAGTTGCAAGATATGAGGTTTAATCGGGAATAAAAACATCAATCACAAATTACCAGCTATTGAAAGGATGAATTGCCAGCCTGGAATTGTAATATCTTAAGTCGTAGGTAACCTCTTCTCCAATCCATGTTGGAATATCAAAATCCTCATTTTCAGAAACTAATTCAATTTCCGCCATTATTAATCCCTTATTCTCCCCTTCAAATTCATCAACCTCCCAAATCTTCCCTTCGAATAAGATTTTTGTCCTGTATTTTTCAATCACAGGTGTAGCCGACAATCGGAGCAATTGTATTGCATCATCAACCGGCACCTGATACTCAAATTCTAACCTGCTCATCCCTGTTGAAGCTCCTTTTATAGTAAGGAAGGCCCCGTCGCCGGCAATGCGAACCCTTACTGTCCGTGTTCCGTCAGCAACAAGGTATCCCTGCGCATAATGAACAGGAACACCCAATTTTCGCCAGTCAGAGTTGCAGACCAAAAACTTACGTTCAATTTCGACGCCCATATATTCCCTTCTTAGAATGACTTAAAATCAAAAATAACCCTATGCTGAATCTCTTCCCCTTTAAGCTGAACTTCCATTTTACATTCACTTTCTGCCTCCATTGCGTTGGCAGTCAGAGGGACTGCAGCGTATGCGGCCAAAGTGCCAGGGGCAAGACAGGCAAAAAAATTTCTTCTTTCCATAATTGAGTAATTATCCTGTTAAAACTATTCAAATTTTCGATACAAAAAAAGTAACCAAATAATATGGGACCTTTCCTATAGAGAAAGATTATAAGGCAGAATAATTGATATTTTTACAACAAAATTGAGAAACTATGAATCCGGTTAAAGAAGTATGTGTGGAATCGTTTCAAGAGACAATTGCAGCCGTTGCAGCAGGTGCAACCCGTATAGAGCTTTGCGAACATCTGGGATGCGGAGGTACAACTCCCTCATATGGAACTATTAAGCATGTCATGGAAAAATTCGACCTGCCTGTTATGGTGATGATCCGCCCACGTGGAGGTGACTTTTGCTACACACAGGATGAATATCAAATAATGTGCAGTGATATTGAAGTTTGCAAAAAATTGAATGCAACCGGTGTTGT
>CAIOOC010000028.1 GCA_903859795.1 uncultured Bacteroidia bacterium | reverse complement strand
GGTCTATCCCAGAATCGGCCCCTGGTGCCACGCTGAAGTCCGCAACGGTGGAACACCCGATTGGATATTGCAGAAAACAAATATTAAGGACCGTTCGAATGATCCTGTTTATCAGAGTTATGCTGAAGAATGGTACCGGCAGATAGGGTTACAGCTTAATGGATTACTGTACAAGGATGGTGGTCCGGTCATCGGTATTCAGCTCGAAAACGAATACCGTTTGGGTAAAGAGGGTGAGGACCATATCTTATGGCTCAAAAAAACAGCCCTGAAAAACGGATTGGATGTTCCGCTCTATACGGTTACAGGTTGGCAAAACGGTTCGGTACCCCCCTATGAAGTGATTCCTCTCTTTGGAGCCTATCCTGATGAACCCTGGGCAGATAATCTGAACCGGAATACAGATTGTAAAAATTTCAGATTCTCCCCTTATCGCGACAGCGATAACATTGGCAATGATGTTATAACCGGCAGGGAACCCTATCTCGATTTATCTGCCTATCCTTATCTTACCTGCGAAGTGGGTGTCGGCATTGAGAACACAGATCATCGCCGTTTGAAAATAGGTTCTCAGGATGGTTTAGCCCTTATATTAGCCAAAATCGGATCAGGAAGTAATCTGGCTGGCTATTATATGTTTGCAGGCGGCACGAACCCTCATGGATTGCTAACCTCCCTCGAAGAAAACAGGGAAGAAACAGGTTATTACAATACCAATCCTCTGACATCCTATGATTTCCAGGCGGCAATCCGTGAATCGGGGGAACTGAATGACTGCTATTTTGAAGTTAAAAAACTCCACTATTTTCTGAATGAATTTGGATACCGCCTGGCCCCTATGGTCCCGGTATTTGAGAAAAACGACGAAGATCTTCAATATAGCGTCAGAACAGATAACCATTCTGCCTTTCTGTTCGGGTTGTTTTCCGCGCTTAATGTGGCGGTAAAATACAGCGGTGTTTATTTTCTTGTCGTGTCTGCCGTGAGTATTCTGGCGCTCGTTTTAAAGAAAGAGAGAGGTTACCCTTCGGCGATGCGATCTTGCCTAAGCTATGGCACGGGCGTGGTGCTGGGTCTGTCTGTGCCGGTTCTCGCGTTATATTACGGAAATGCCCGTGGGGCCCTGGAGGTAATCAAGCTTCAGTGCGCTATGCAAGGCGGTATCGAGGGGTTTTTTTCGGATAATTTCCGATTCGCTTACCCCCTTTTTTTCATGATGTACTTTCCGTTTATTTCGCTGTCAGCCATGGCGGGGTTATTTTCAATGTTTGCACTGCGTTCGGCAAAGCTGAGCGGGACCGATCGGTTTATTTTGCTGTGGTTGATCCTGGGCTCCGTGGTTTCTTTTTTCAGTCGGATGTCCGACAAAAGGCTCATCTTTTTGCTTATTCCCATCTTTTACGTGACAGTCAGAGGCGGCTATTTTATGTGGCAGTATCTGAAGGCATTTAAGAGTCTGGCCCATCGTGAAATGAGCCTGGAGCTTGACCGGAGAAAGGGAACTGCCCCGTTCATTGC
>CAIOOC010000027.1 GCA_903859795.1 uncultured Bacteroidia bacterium | reverse complement strand
TCACTTACTGGCATACCATCCACGCCTGCCGAACCTTTGTTCGACACCACCTGGCGATACGCCCGCATAACATTACGTCGGTTTAATACCTGTTCAATCATTTCGTTTAAATACAAAAACCATTCTTAAGCCTCAAACGTCTTTGCGTTTAAATATTCACGACTTCACAAGCAGAGAACTATATTCATCTGTTTTATTTTTTCTTGTATTGCCAATCACATTCATCATAATAAATTTTATCAGCATACGAAACATTTATTTTTTGTCGGGCAGTCCAAAGTCAATTAAGTTCTTACGGACAGCGTGGTTCAATGTTTTAATGATAATTTTCTCAGTTTTGATTTTAATAATCTACTCATTATAAACAAAATAAAATGAATTTACCCTGGTTCAAACGCATTGGAATATTTTTTATTCCGACAACTATCATCGGATGGCTAATGCTATTAGGTGGTCTTGCTTATGCAGTATATGTTTTTATTGACATTGACAGCAGGTCACATTCAGTTAGCAACACGCTTATCAACTTTGTATTTAATCTCCTAATTATTGGTGCTGTGTATTCCCTTATTGCTTTCCTGACAAGCAGGCCGGCAAAGACATAACGACAAACACCAGCAGGTAATAGCAGGCTTGAATAATGCGGGCATTATAGGTAAATAAAGTTCATAGTATTTAATTATCTTTGTTCCTGCGGACAGCGAAGAGCCCCGAAACCCCGCACTTCGGAAGCCCGCAGAATGTTGTGCATCAAGCAAAAAAATACTATCAGAATGAGAGTAAAATCAGGTAGGCAAAACATATTTATCCTTAGCTGCACATTTTTGATTGTTGTAACAATTTCGTGTAATAATCAAAGTCAATCAAATAAGGTCAATCAGATAGTAAAGGCTAAAAATAATATTCAACCCATTGAAAGTAGGATTGACACCATAAGGTTGAAATACACAACAGGAGTTCGTTCAATTTTAGAAGATAACAAAGGAAATATTTGGTTTGGTAGTTACAACGAAGGAGTGTCCTTGCTTCATAATGGGGAGTTCCAATATTTCACAACAGAAAACGGATTAAGTGACAATCAGGTAAGGAATATTTATGAAGATAAAAATGGCATAATTTGGTTTGAATGTGGGAAAGGATTAAGTAGTTATGATGGGCAAAAAATAACTACTTACAAAAAAAGAAATTATAATTCAAAAAAAGGGTGGAAATTAACTGACAGTGACCTTTGGTTTAAAGGCGATGAAACTGTTGGCTACAATAAACTTGAAGGGTCTCCGGGAGTGTATCAATATGACGGTCAAAAGCTTTCGTTTCACACGTTTCCTGTTACACCAAAATCCGGGGATAATTTTACATATTCAATTTCAACACCTTTTGTCAAAAGTAAAAATGGAGCCATTTGGTTTGGAACCTACGGTGCGGTAATTGAATTTAATGGCTCCAATTTTAAAATAATAGATAATCAATATCTTGGGCTTAACGAACAAACTGGTTTATTGCATATTCGGAGTATAATGGAAGACAGCAAAGGAAATCTTTGGATTGGTAATAATGGAATTGGTGTTTTGAAATATGACGGGAAAAAAGTGATCAATTTCACAGTTCAACAAAAACTGAAAAAGGAGGACACCAAAGGCAATTCTCTTGAAAGAGTTTTTTCCATTGGAGAGGATAGATTAGGGAATATTTGGTTTG
>CAIOOC010000026.1 GCA_903859795.1 uncultured Bacteroidia bacterium | reverse complement strand
TCTTCACACGGATTTGGCGGAAGTACTGCAATTACAACCGTTACTGCAGGAACTGTTCAGGCAGTTCCGCAGGTGGCGATCTATGATAAGTCTCATGCCGCATATATTGCAAGATTAAACTATTCCTTCAAGGATAAATACCTTCTGACATCCAATTTCAGGGCTGATGGATCAGGACAGTTTGCAGCAACTAACAGATGGGGATATTTTCCCTCTTTTTCAGGAGGCTGGCGTATCTCAAAAGAGGATTTCTTTTCTGATATAAGTATGATAAACGATCTGAAAATTCGCGCAGGCTGGGGTGTCGTAGGAAACGACAAGGCTAATCCATATGCCTGGTTCGGGCTGCTAAATCCGGGATCATATATCACAGGGGGAAACGCAATTAATGCCTATATTCCCAATACACTGGAAAATACAAATCTAAAATGGGAGAAAACTGATCAGTTTAACATTGGGATCGACATTGCCCTCCTTGATAACAGGATAACGATCATGGCAGATCATTATAAAAAAACAACCAGGGATCTGCTGCTTTATGTCCCTCAGCCATTGAGTACCGGATTTTCCACCGCTTTGCAGAATGCAGGGAGCCTTGAAAACAAAGGTTATGAGTTCCAGATTACATCAAAAAATATCGTTAACCACGATTTTAAATGGACCACCGATTTTAATATCTATGTTAATAAGGGAAAAGTACTCGACATCGTTGGGACTACAATCCATACAGGAGCTGTTAATCCGGCAGGTACAACCTATAACCTCGCATTTGTCAAGGCAGGTCTGCCGCTGGGATCGTTCTTTGGAAAATATGACCAGGGAGTTGATCCGGCCACCGGAAACGTAAAATTTCTTCAGAATACTGCAGGAACTGATAGTTTAGGAATAATCGGGAACGCCAACCCAAAATTCTCCTACGGGATGACCAACTCATTTGAATATAAAAACTTTGTATTCGATATATTTATCCAGGGAGTTGAAGGAAACAAGATATTCAATGCTACCAGGATCCTTACCGAATCGATGAGGCTGGGGATGAACCAGAGTGAAACTGTAGCCAGAAGATGGAGAAATCCCGGGGATATCACAGATGTTCCAAGGGCAATTAAAAATGATGAAACCAACAGCTACCCCTCAACCCGGTTCATTGAGAATGGTTCATATCTGAGAGTCAAATCGATGACTCTGGGATATAACTTTCCAAGAAGCGTGCTTGATAAGATTAAGCTCAGCAGCCTGATGATTTATGTAACAGCTGAAAATCTGTTTACTATAACTAAATATTCCGGATTTGATCCCGATGTCAACGCATTTGCAGCCTCTTATCAGGACAATACCAGCAAAAACACTGCTCCGGGGGTTGATTACGGCACATATCCGCAATCCAAGGATTTTCTGGTCGGATTGAAAGTTACTTTCTAATATATCAAATCTAAAAATTGGAAAAATGAAAAATAAACTCATATATTTTGCCGGCCTGTTCTTTATGGTACTCATATTGAATTCCTGCAATAGTTTTCTTAACGATAAGCCCCAAACCAGTCTTACAACAGGTAATGCTTATAATTCAACCTCTGATGTTGAAAATGCACTGGCCGGATGCTATCAGATATTCTATACCGACTATTACCAATGGGAAAATGTCATGCTGAGTGATAATCGTTCCGACAATGCATATCCCGGAGGAAGCGGTGAAGAAACATTTGTCGATGAAGATCTTTTCCAGGTACCCACAACAAACAGCCATTGCTACAATTTCTGGTGGGGTCAGTTATACCAGGGTATCTCAAGAGCCAATATACTGCTTGAAAAATTACCGCAAGTAAAAGATCCCAAGCTCGATGAGAATAACAGAAGAGCTCAGGTAGCCGGCGAGGCCAGTTTTCTCAGGGCATTTCACTATTTTGAGCTGGTTAAATTATTCGGAGGAGTACCACTTGAGTTACTGTCCAATACTGCCGATCCGGCAATTACGAGAAAACCCAGGTCAACAGAGAAACAGGTTTATGATCAGATTGAAAAAGATCTGCAGGTTGCAGTTGCAAATCTTCCTGATAGCTATGGAAGTGATCCATCAGTGAATAAGGTAAGGGCAACAAAAGGGGCTGCCAATGCGCTACTTGCTAAGATATGGGCCCAGAGAAGTGACAGGGATTATTCAAAGGTTCTCCAATATTGCAGTTCAGTTACAGATAGCCCTGCAGGATATGCCTTATGGCCAGACTATAATCAGATCTTCGACGGAGCTCACTATCTGAATTCAGAATCCATTCTCGAAATACCTTTCATCGAGGGAAGCGCTAATTCAAACTGGGGCGTCGAATTATTTCTGGCTCCCGAAGATGGTTGGCAGAAATATTGCGTTCCTTCCAAAGACCTGGTTGCAGCTTATGACAAACAGGGAGATTCCATCCGGAAAAAGACAAATATCATTTTCTACAATAACCTTGCATGGCCTGATGAAAACTGGAATCCATGCGGTGATGCAGGAACAAAGGTTCCATTTAATTACAAACAGGAACATCCTGCCGGATGGGCCAGCGGTGATCATTTATACCTTCTTAGACTTGCGGATATTATCCTGTTGAAAGCCGAAGCTCAGAATGAATTGGCTCATGCTGACCTGGCAGCCTCACTGGTTAATCAAATCAGGTCCAGAGTAGGTCTACCCGCTATCTCTTCCGGACTTTCGAAAGATGCAATGCGCACAGCTATTTTAGATGAGCGCAGACTGGAGCTTGCTTTTGAAGCCCACAGATGGGATGATCTTGTGAGAGCGGGAGTTGCCGTTTCGGTCATAACCGGCTTAAATGAATTCAAATATACCTGTACCGATGGTGTTGTGAGCGCTCCAATTAAAATAAATTACTCTAAATGCGATCAGAATCACCTGTTAATGCCGATACCACAGTCAGAAATTGATGCAAATCCGAATTTGACCCAGAATCCTGGATATTAATCGGTGAAGTTACACCCCGAAGGTATTCTAAACCTTCGGGGTTAATTTATCAATTATACTTTGCATGATGAAAACCTATCCCCTCGCTTTACCTCCATTTTTTTCTTTAAAAATAATATTGTTTATTTTTCTTGCAGTAGCCTGCAAAAAAAATACTGCAATAACTCCAATAACAGCAAGTCCTACTAATGGGATTGTACCTCTTCCAAAACAACTTGAATTCACTGGCGAAAAGATAACTCTCGATCAAACCTTTACTTTTATCCCTAACACTACTTCTCCTTTTGCCTCCGCTGCGGCCGAAGCGCTCTTTGGCAATGTGCTTAACACTTTCATTATATCGTCTACTCTACCCTCCTCAGGAAAAAGTTTTCAGCTAATATCAGACAATACGATTAGTGATGAAGCCTACCAGTTATCTGTAACACCCACTGGAATTGTGATTAAATCGGGGAATGAAGCAGGCGCCTTCTGGGCAGTCCAATCACTCAGGCAATACCTGTGGAATTGTACCGGTGGTCAAAAACAAAATTCTTTAGTCGTTAATGGGATAAAAATTACCGATCAGCCAAAATATAGCTGGAGGGGTTTTCATCTTGATGTCTCACGCCACTTTTTTACAAAAGCATATATCCTGAAAATCATCGACTGGCTAGCCTATTACAAGTATAACAAATTCCATTTGCACCTTTCTGACGATCAGGGATGGCGGGTTGAAAGCAAAAATTTCCCGCTGCTCAATACAATTGGCTCCTGGCGGATTTTTGATCATAATGATTCGATTTGTATGATCAAGGCGCAATCAGATCCTACTTTTACTATCGATCCAAGGTTTATCCGGAAACAGGACGGAGTAACAATGTACGGTGGATTTTATACCCAGCAGGATATTGCAGAAATCAACGCCTACGCTCAGGCTCATTTTATTGAGACTATACCTGAAATTGATATGCCAGGACACCTCTCCGCTGCCATCAATGCCTATCCGCAACTTTCATGCACCGGAGCCACAGGCTGGGGTACCGATTTTTCTTACCCGTTATGCCCATGCAATACAAGTGTTTATGACTTTGCTAATCAGATCTGGGATGAAGTTTCGGCTCTTTTCCCTTCATCCTATGTTCACATCGGAGCTGATGAAGTTGACAAGAAAACCTGGCAATTATCATCGGAATGCAGTGATTTTATGAGTACTAATAATATTTCAAATACGACTAACCTGCAAAACTATTTTGTCGGAAAGATCGAAAATCACCTTGAATCCAAATCGAAATCGGTCATTGCCTGGGACGATGTCACCGATGGGAAAATAAGCAGCAATCTCAAAATCATGTACTGGCGCGATTGGGTGCCCAATGCCCCTGTTATCGCAGCTGCCAACGGAAATCAAATTATATTCACCCGTTGGGACTTGTTCTATTTCAGCAGTACTTTTTCTGTTGCCAATCTGCAAAAACTGCTTGAATTCGATGTAACACAAATCTACCCTGCTTCGGTAACCAATAAAATAATCGGATTTCAGGGGTGCATGTGGTCTGAATACATTCCCTCCGAGGCAGTTTTTGAGGCTCAGGTTTTCCCCCGCCTACAGGCTTTGTCCGAAGTCAACTGGTCCTCCGTGACTGATTATAATTCTTTTACTACCCGGATGGTTCCTCAGCGGAGCTACCTGCTGGCTCAACATGTAAATCTGAAAAACTAGAAATTTCCATTCCAATATCCATAAGAGGCTTTACCTATATTTTTTATGTCCTTAAAGCCAAATACAAATTCTAGTCTGGGAGTGAATTGAAATAGGGTATCTGTGTGCAACTTGTGAAAAACGCTGTGCACCTCTGTGTTAAAAATTTTAGATTTACATGAAAAGAAACTTAGAAATCATAGATTCTTATTACGGATTAAACCAGGTCTTTAATTTGTATCATTAATAAATCACTATCTTTGATCCAACAAACAATCTCCAAATGCTTAAAGGAATTTCCCCTCTGATCAGCCCTGCACTGCTTAGCGTGCTTGCAAGAATGGGCCATGGCGATGAAATCATACTGGCCGATGCCCATTTCCCCGGCGAAACATTTAATAAAAACGTAATACGAGCCGACGGATTGAAAATCTCAGACTTACTGGCTGCGATTCTACCTCTCTTCGAGCTCGACGCCTATGTGGCCCACCCATTGGCCATGATGGCTGCTGTACCTGGTGACTCACTGGATCCTTCTGTTGAATCGGGTTATCTGAAGAGCATTCTCCTGACAAACCCTTCTGTAGCAGCGATAGAGCGTGTTGAACGGTTCGCCTTTTACGAGCGGGCTAAAAATGCCTTTGCTGTTGTAATGACTGGTGAAACTGCAAAATATGGAAATATTATTCTTAAAAAAGGGGTGACTCCAATCCTCTAAAACTTCCTTTTTTGTATCAATGTCTATTTTAAATTTCCCCTTCCTGAATAAAACTTTAATGAAATTCAAATGAAAACTTTAACCATTGCTGTTATTCTGTTTTTTACACTTATTCAGATTTCCTATGCAAAAAGACGCGATTTTTACCAGATTCAGATTTACCGTCTTACCGGAAAAACACAGGAACAAAGTGTGGATAAATTTCTGAAGACTTGTTATTTACCTGCTTTGCACCGGGCAGGAATTAAAACGGTAGGGGTTTTTAAACCAGTTACATCTGACACCACATGCGGAAAACAAATCATTGTTTGGCTTCCTTTAAGGTCGCCAGGAGAGATCGATAAATTGCAAAAGATTCTGTCAAACGATGCCACCTATCAAACGGAGGGTGCTGAGTTCCTTAAGGCCCCGTTTGATCAGGTTCCTTATCAGCGAAAGGAATCAACACTTTTAAAAGCATTTCCGGATTCACCCACATTTAATGTTCCGAAGTTCAACACAAACCGTTCTGAAAGAATCTATGAATTAAGAAGTTATGAAGGACCGACAGAATATCTTTTCAGCCAAAAGTTGAAGATGTTCAACGAAGGGGGCGAAATAAAACTCTTTAAGTTACTTGATTTCAATGCTGTATTCTACGCTGAAGTGATTTCGGGCAATTCAATGCCAAATCTGATGTACCTCACTACCTATGCCGACATGGCGGCTCATGATGCGCACTGGAAGTCTTTCGGGAATCATCCCGACTGGAAGAAATTATCCGCCATCAGTGAATACCAGCATACGGTTTCAAAAATTGTGAAAATATTGCTTTACCCGACAGATTATTCCGATTTTTAACCCGCAGAAAAAGGAAGGAGCAAATTTTAAGTAATTTATTGTTTTTGACTTCAATAGCCTTTTAAGGCTTATTAATCAAGCTATTAGATAATTTCATTAACTCCCTTTCAATTTTGGAATGGTGATCCCCCATAAATCGGAAGAATGATTTAAAAAAAAAGAAATCGCCTGAAATCAAACTTTTTGTCGCATATATTTAATTGTTTATCAGACTGTTTACCCTCATATTCGATTTCCTGATACGTGCTGCTATATATATTGTATAAAGAAATAGTTTGAACTTAGGATTTGATTTTCTTTACTTTGCACAAAATTTTAGCAGCACCTAAATCATCCTTCAAAATATATGGAAGAGAATCTGGTAATCGTCGAGTCGCCTGCCAAGGCCAAAACAATTGAGAAAATTCTGGGAAAGGATTTCCTCGTTAAATCCAGCTTTGGACATATTCGTGATCTGGATAAGAAAGATTTTGGGGTTGATATTAACAACCAATATCAACCTAATTATATTATATCTGAAGACAAGAAAAAGATTGTCAGCGAACTCAGAAAATTTGCCAAATCAGCGTCAAAAATATGGATTGCTTCGGATGAGGACCGTGAGGGAGAAGCTATTGCCTGGCATTTAATGGAGGTATTAAACCTTGATCCGAAGAAAACAAACAGGATTGTTTTCCATGAGATCACGAAAGAGGCCATTCAGAAGGCCATTGAAAATCCCCGCCGTCTCAATAAAGATCTGGTTGATGCTCAACAGGCACGCCGTGTTCTTGATCGCCTTGTGGGTTTTGAGATCTCTCCTGTTCTTTGGAAAAAAGTTAAACCATCACTTTCTGCAGGCAGGGTTCAATCGGTAGCAGTAAGGCTTATTGTTGATCGTGAGCGTGAAATCATTAATTTTCAAAGCATTCCATATTTCAGAGTAAACGCTGTATTTTTGGTCCCGGAAAACAATGGTAAGATTTCACTCCTTAAAGCGGAATTGAACAACCGATTCGATTCGTCCGATGAGGCCAGGAAATTTCTTGAAAAATGTAACGGTGCCTTTTTCACCGTGGCAGATGTTGTTACCCGCCCGGCGAAAAAATCGCCGGCTGCCCCATTTACAACCTCAACACTTCAGCAGGAAGCAAGCCGTAAACTTGGGTTTCCGGTTGGGTTAACAATGTCAGTGGCCCAAAAACTTTACGAATCAGGTTTTATAACATATATGCGTACTGACTCTACCAATTTGTCAGACCTGGCGATCAATGCGGCTAAGAAAAAAATTATATCGTCATATGGCGATAAATATGTAAAGATCCGCCACTATAAAACCAAAGTAAAAGGGGCTCAGGAGGCCCATGAGGCAATTCGGCCTACCTATTTCGATCAGGAAGAGATTAAAGGTACCTCCCAGGAACAACGATTGTATAGTCTGATATATAAGCGGACTCTTGCCTGCCAGATGGCAGATGCTGAGATCGAAAGAACAACTGTAAACATAACTGTCTCTAAAGCATCAGAGCTTTTCGTTGCTGCAGGAGAAGTACTCAGGTTCGATGGTTTTCTGAGTGTTTATATGGAATCATCTGATGATGAGAATCTTTCAGAAGAGGAAAAAGGCATGCTCCCTGCATTAACTGTAAATCAACAACTACAACCCGAAAACATCCAGGCTCTGGAACGCTTTTCTCAAAAGGCTGCAAGATATACTGAAGCAAGTCTGGTACGTAAGCTTGAAGAGCTCGGAATCGGACGTCCTTCAACTTATGCACCCACGATCACCACAATTCAGCAACGCGAATATGTTGTAAAAGAAGACCGGGAAGGTACTGAACGCTCCTTTATTACCATCAACTTACAGGAAGGAACGATAAGCGAGGAGATAAAAACTGAGATTACAGGTACTGAAAAAGCGAAACTGTTCCCTACCGATATTGGACTTGTTGTCAACGATTTTCTCGTTAAACATTTCGAACCCATCGTAGATTTCAATTTCACCGCATCGGTTGAGAAGCAATTTGATGAAATTGCAGAAGGTCAACTGGTATGGAATAAAATGATAGACGGTTTTTACCGCCCTTTTCATCTCAAAATTGAAGATGCACTGAATAATTCCGAACGGGCCCGCGGGGAAAGGATTCTTGGCCTTGACCCGGCAACTCAAAAGCAGGTCTCCGCTAAAATTGGGCGGTTCGGCCCTTTTGTTCAGATTGGTGAAGCGGTCGAAGGAAGTGATGAAAAACCTCAGTTTGCCAGCCTTCAGAAAGGACAAAGCATTGAAACAATAACCATTGAGGAAGCCTTAAAACTGTTTGATCTTCCCCGTGAACTGGGGGAATTTGAAAATAAGAAAGTTATTGTAGGAATCGGACGGTTTGGTCCTTACGTAAGGCACGATGGCATCTTTGTATCGTTGAAAAAAGATGTTGATGATCCAATGACTGTCACATTCGAACGAGCTGTGGAACTGATCGGGGAAAAAAGAGAACAGACAATAAAATCTGTCCTGAAAGTTTTTGGAGACAATCAGGAGATCCGAATCCTGGAAG